>JALYMU010000128.1 GCA_030773595.1 Actinomycetota bacterium
CGCACCGCCGTGCGCGCCCGCGTCCTGAGCCCCTCGACGCGCGCGGTCTCCTCCGCGACGTCGGGCACGATGCGCTTGGCGGCGTCGGTCGGTGTCGAGGCCCGGACGTCGGCAACGAGGTCGAGCAACGGCGTGTCGACCTCGTGACCGATCGCGCTGACCACGGGCGTGCGGCACGCGGCCACGGCACGGACCAGCGCCTCGTGGCTGAAGGGCAGCAGGTCCTCCAGCGACCCGCCGCCCCGGGCGATGACGATGACGTCGACGTCAGGGTCGCGGTCCAGAGCCTGGAGCGCAGTGGTGACCTCGGTCACCGCTGAGACGCCCTGGACCGCCACCTCGGCGACCCGGAAGCGTACGGCGGGCCACCGGCGCCGCGCGTTCTCCACGACGTCGCGCTCGGCCGCCGACGCCCGGCCGCAGACCAGGCCGACGACCGAGGGGAGGAACGGCAGCGCCCGCTTGCGCTCGGCCGCGAACAGGCCCTCCGCGAGCAGGACGCTCTTGAGCTCCTCCAGCCGCGCCAGCAGCTGGCCCAGCCCGACGGGGCGGATGTCGTCGGCATGCAGGGACAGCGTGCCCCGGGCGATGTAGAAGTCCGGTCGCGCGTGGACCACGACGCGGGCCCCGTCGCGCAGCGGCATGGCAAGGCTCTCGAGGAGCGCGGCGGAGCAGGTGACGTTCAGCGAGATGTCCGCCGCGGTGTCGCGCAGGCTGAGGAAGACCGTCCGTGCGCCCGGACGGCGTACGACCTGGGTCACCTGGCCCTCGACCCAGATCGCGCCGAGCCGGCCGACCCACTGGCCGATCAGCTGGGACACCCGCCGCACGGGAGCCGGCTGCTCCGGAGTCGTCTGGAGTGACACGCCGTGCAGCGTAGGCACCGCCGAGGTGCAACGCGGGGACGGTCGTCGGTCCGAGCCATTCCCCGTCTGCGCCCGTGCCCCGCCACCTACCATGGACGCCATGACAGACGCTCTCCGACGTGTCCTGCTGGCGGCTCCGCGGGGTTACTGCGCCGGTGTTGACCGGGCGGTCGTGACCGTCGAGAAGGCGCTGGAGGTGTACGGCGCGCCGGTCTACGTCCGCAAGGAGATCGTGCACAACCGGCATGTCGTGGAGACGCTGCGCGAGCGTGGCGCAATCTTCGTCGACGAAACCGAGGAGGTGCGCGAGGGGGCGACGGTCGTCTTCTCCGCACACGGGGTGGCCCCCGTGGTCCACGACGAGGCCCGGACCCGTCGGCTCAAGACGATCGACGCCACCTGCCCCCTCGTGACGAAGGTGCACCACGAGGCCCGCCGTTTCGCAGCCGAGGACGTCGACATCCTGCTCATCGGGCACGAGGGCCACGAGGAAGTCATTGGGACCGCGGGCGAGGCGCCGGAGCACATCCATCTCGTCGACGGGCCCGAGGGTGTGGACTCCGTCGTCGTTCGGGACCCTGACCGTGTGGCGTGGCTGTCGCAGACCACGTTGTCGGTGGACGAGACGATGGAGACGGTCCGCCGTCTGCGCGAGCGCTTCCCGAACCTCATGGATCCCCCCAGCGACGACATCTGCTACGCGACGCAGAACCGGCAGACCGCGGTGAAGGACATCGCCCGCGAGGCGGACCTCGTGATCGTGGTCGGATCCGGCAACTCGTCGAACTCCGTGCGGCTCGTGGAGGTGGCGCTCGAGGCCGGAGCTCGCTCGTCTCACCGCGTCGACTCGGCCGGCGAGCTGGAGGACTCCTGGCTCGACGGGGTCCGGACCGTGGGTGTGACGAGTGGCGCCTCCGTGCCGGAGATCCTCGTCCGTGGGGTCCTCGAATGGCTTGCGGCGCGGGGTTTCGGTGACGTCGAGGAGGTCGTGTCCGCGGAGGAGAGCCTGCTCTTCGCGCTCCCGCACGAGCTGCGTCGCGACATGAAGGCCGCCGCCGCGGGGGGCCGGGTCGCCGGCGCACCGCCGGCACAGCTCTCGCCGGCACCCTGAGGGCAGGGCGCACGCCCGCGTCCTCACAGCTCGGGCAGCGCCCGCAGGCGCGGCTCGTCCTCGTCGCTTCCAGCTCGGGCGTCACCCGATCTTCGCAAGTCCCCCCCAGCTCGGGCGTCCCCTGCAACCCTCGCCTCACCGGCCGCGCCGAGCAGCTCCGGCGCGGTCAGCGGCCGGGTGCACGCGTCGACGGCCGACGGTCTCGGCAGTTCCCGATCCGTCACCGACAGCTCGGCAAGGCGCCGAGCCGGTGCGAGGATGCTGCGCTCCAGCGACCCGACGGTGGCGTTGTAGTCCTCGACCGCCCGGCGCAGCGCACGGCCGATCTTGTCGACGTGCATGCCGAGCGTGCCGAGCCTCGCGTAGAGCTCCTGACCGAGGTCGAGCACCTCTCGGGCGTGCTCGCTGACCGCCTCCTGCTGCCACGCGTACGCGATGGTCCTGAGCATGGCCAGCAGCGTGGTAGGCGTGGCGACCACGACTTGGCGTCGCATCGCGTCCTCGAGCAGCGACGGGTCCTGCTCCAGCGCTGGTGCAAGGAAGGCCTCACCGGGCACGAACAGCACCACGAATTCCGGCGAGGGCCGGAAGCGCGCCCAGTACTCCTTGGCGGCGAGGCCGTTGACGTGTGCCCGGAGCTGGCGGGCATGTGCGGCGAGACGGTCGGCGCGGACGTCACCGTCCGTGGCCTCGGCTGCCTCGAGGTAGGCGGCCAGCGGCACCTTCGCATCGACCACCACGCGCTTGGCGCCGGCGAGGTGGACCACCATGTCGGGCCGCTGCAGCCGATCGCCGTCACGGACTGTCGGCTGCTCGTCGAAGTCGCAGCGCTCGAGCATGCCCGCGACCTCGACCACGCGACGCAGCTGCATCTCACCCCACCGGCCGCGGACCTGCGGCGCGCGCAGCGCCGTCACCAGCGCGCCCGTCTCGACGCGGAGCTGCTCCGACGTCCGCGCAATGGAGCCGACCTGCTCGGTCAGCGCTGCGTAGGCGCTGACCCGAGCCCGCTCCAGGTCCCGAAGCTGGGACTCGACACGGTGCAGGGTCTCGCGCAGCGGCGCGACGACCATCGCGAGCTCGCGGCCGTCGCTGAGGCTTGCCTCACTGCGCTGGACCCGATCCTGGAGTCCGGCGCGTTCCCCCTCGAGGGCCGTGCACCGCGCTTGGAGGACCGCCCGCTGCGCCTCCACGGCCGACGCCTTGGTCCGTGCAGCAAGCCAACCGAGCAGTGCGCCGACGATGAGTCCGACGACGAGGACGGCGACAACGGTCGGGGCAAGGTCGGGTTCCATGACGGGCAGCGTGCCGGGTAGGTCCGACAGTTTCCGGCCACGGTCGTGCGACGCGGCTCAGCCGGCCCCGGTCGGCCTCGGCCGCACGCCGGTAGGCTCGAACCCCGTGAGCCTCACCATCGGCATCGTCGGCCTCCCCAACGTCGGCAAGTCCACGCTGTTCAACGCCCTGACCAAGAACGACGTCCTCGCCGCCAACTACCCGTTCGCGACGATCGAGCCGAACGTCGGCGTGGTGGGCGTACCAGACCCCCGCCTGGCGAAGCTGACGGAGATCTTCGGTTCGGCGAAGGTCATTCCGGCCACGGTGTCGTTCGTCGACATCGCCGGCATCGTGCGTGGCGCGAGCGAGGGGCAGGGTCTGGGCAACAAGTTCCTGGCGAACATCCGCGAGTCCGATGCCATCTGCCAGGTCATCCGGGTCTTCACCGATCCTGACGTGGTGCACGTCGACGGGCGCGTCTCACCCAAGGACGACATCGAGACGATCAACACCGAGCTGGTCCTCGCCGACTTGCAGACGATCGAGAAGGTCCTCCCTCGTCTGGAGAAGGAGGCTCGCCTCGTCAAGGACAAGCAGCAGACGCTCGCCGCCGTGGCGAAGGCTCGAGAGGTGCTCAACGCCGGGACGACACTGTTCACCGGCGCGGCATCGGCCGGCATCGACATGACGCTGCTGCGCGACCTGCACCTGCTCACCGCGAAGCCGTTCCTCTACGTCTTCAACCTCGACGAGGAGGAGCTGGGCAACGAGCCGCTCAAGGACGAGCTCCGTGCGCTTGTCGCGCCGGCGGAGGCAATCTTCCTCGACGCAAAGATCGAGATGGAGCTCGTCGAGCTGCCCGAGGCTGAGGCTCTCGAGCTGTTGCAGTCGATGGGTCAGGACGAGTCCGGCCTCGACATGCTGGCCCGCGTCGGCTTCGACACGTTGGGCCTGCAGACCTACCTGACCGCAGGCCCCAAGGAGGCGCGCGCCTGGACGATCCGCAAGGGCGCGACCGCCCCGGAGGCGGCCGGCGTCATCCACACCGACTTCCAGCGGGGGTTCATCAAGGCCGAGGTCGTGTCGTACGACGACCTGGTCGACGCCGGCTCGATGGTGGAGGCCCGTGCCCGCGGCAAGGTCCGCATCGAGGGCAAGGACTACGCCATGGCCGACGGCGACGTGGTGGAGTTCCGCTTCAACGTCTAGTGGCGTGTCGCCTAAGTCTCTTTCCGGTGGGGTGAGGCAATGACGTATGCGTGCTGCACTGCTGGGATTGTGTGACGGGGATCGCGAGGAGCTGTCGGGCTGGCTGCGGTCGAGTTCGATCCGTGCTCAGTTCGCGCAGCGGGCGCGGATCGTCCTGTTGGCTGCGGACGGGGTCGAGGTCGTCGACATCGCCCGCCGGGTGGGGGTGTCGGTGCCGACGGTGCGGCTGTGGCGGGACCGGTACGCCAGGGGCGGCACGGGCCGCGCTCGCGGACGCGCCCCGCTCTCGGCGTCCCAAGACAGTCGACGCGAGGGCGATCAGTGAGGCGACGCTGACCCCGCCGCCGAAGATGCTGGGGGTGACGCACTGGTCTTCCCGGCTCGCCATCGGACTCAAGGTTGATCACGCGACGGTGGCGTGGGCGTGGAAGGCCTACGGGGTGGCGCCGTGGCGGTGCGAGAAGTCCCAAATCCAGCCGCTGGAGCGCACCGTGCCGATGCTGGCGCTGCAGCCCGGGCTGCCCGCCCGACGCGCCCACGACTACCGCCGGCACGGCACCACCACCCTGTGCGCCGCACTCGAGATCGCCACCGGACGGGTCAGCGGCGCGGGCAAACCCCGGCACCGCCACCAGGAGTTCCTGCCTTGCTTCAAGCAAGTCGCCCGCGCCTACCCCGATCGCGAGCTGCACCTGGTGATGGACAACTACGCCGCCCACAAGCGGGTCGAGGTCCGCGACTGGCTGGCGGCGAACCCGCGGGTCCACGTCCACTTCACCCCCACCTCCGGATCGCGGCTGAACCTGGTCGAAGTGTGGTTCGGGATCATCGAACGTCAGGCGATCCACCGCGGCATCTACAGCAGCGTCCGCGACCTCAACGCCAAGATCCGCGCCTTCATCGACGGCTGGAAC
>JALYMU010000129.1 GCA_030773595.1 Actinomycetota bacterium
GCACAACGGCGGGCGGCGCGGGCGGAGCGCTGCGCGGCCTGTTCGCCGGCGGGACGCTGTGCGACGAGGCGATGGCGATCGCGGCCGAGGTGCTCGGACCGGTGCGCTCCAACATCCCGCTCGAGCCCGACTGGGCCCTGCCCGACGACCTCGTCGCACCGGGACACGTGATGATCGACTTCGGCGACGACGAACTCACCCGCGGCCGCGCGCACCCCATGATCGACCAACGGACGCGCCTGGACCGCCTCGCCCGCGACGCGGCGGACCCCGGGACGGGCGTCCTCCTGCTCGACGTGGTGCTCGGCCACGGCGCGCACCCGGACCCGGCCTCGGAGCTCGTGCCGGCGATCGCGCAGGCGCGGGCGGTCCGGGCGCCGGAGCACGGGTCGCTGGCCGTCGTGGTTTCCCTGTGCGGAAGCGCAGGTGACCCGCAGGAACGCGACCGCCAGGCCGAAGCGCTGCAGGGGGCCGGCGCGCACGTGCACCTGTCCAACGCCGCGGCGACCCGGGCCGCGGTCGCGCTCGTCGGAGGTGGGCGGTGAGCTCGCTTCTGGACGGTCCGGAGTCGGTGGTGTCCGTGGGCGTCGGGCTGTTCGCCGACGCCGTCCGCGCGCAGGCCGTCGCGGTCGAGGGGGTCGACTGGCGGCCCCCCGCTCCAGGCGCCGAGGCCGACGTCGCCCGCGTCCTCGCCGACCCCCGCCGCAGCGAGGCGAACGTGCTGGCGCTGGACCGGATGACCGCCACCGGCGCCCGGCTGGTCGACGTACGACCGGCGCGGGAGGTCCTTGGCCTCAACACCGGCACGTTCCTGCACGCCGGGCCGCCCGTGACGTGGGAGCGCGCGTCGGGCCCGCTGCGCGGCGCGCTGGTGGGCGCGGCGCTCCTCGAGGGCCTCGAGGAGGACCCGGAGTCCGCCGAGGCGCTGCTCTCACGCCGCGGTGCGGTCACCCTCGACTCCTGCCACCACCACGGCGCAGTGGGTCCGATGGCAGGGGTGGTCTCGCCGTCGATGTGGATGTTCGAGCTCGAGGACCCGGGCACCGGCCGGCGGGCGTGGTGCTCGCTCAACGAGGGTCTGGGCAAGGTCCTGCGCTACGGCGCCTACGGCCCCGAGGTGCTCGACCGGCTGCGGTGGATGTCGGCGATCCTCGGGCCGATGCTGCAGCACGCGGTACGGGCGCGCGCCGCCGCGGATCCGGTCGACGTGCGGGCGATCCTGGCGCAGATGCTCCAGATGGGTGACGAGGCGCACAACCGCAACCGCGCCGGCACGCTGATGCTGCTGCGCGAGCTGCTTCCCCACCTGGTCGACTCCGGCCGGCCGGCCAAGGACGTCGCCGACGTCACCCGGTTCGTCGCCGGCAACGACCACTTCTTCCTCAACCTGGCCATGCCGGCGTGCAAGCTCGCCACCGACGCCGCGCGCGGCGTGCCGGGCTCGACACTCGTCGTCGCGATGGCCCGGAACGGCACCGACTTCGGCATCCAGGTGTCGGGCACCGGCGACCGGTGGTTTACCGGCCCCGCGCTCGTCCCGGAGGGGTTGTTCCTCGGCAACTTCGGCCCCGACGACGCCAACCCCGACATCGGCGACTCGGCGATTACCGAGACGGCCGGCCTGGGCGGCTTCGCGATGGCCGCCGCCCCGGCGATCGTGCGCTTCGTGGGCGGCGACGTGCCGATGGCACTCGCCACGACGCGGCGGATGTACGAGATCACGCTCGGGGAGCACCCGGCGTACCAGATCCCGGTGCTGGGCTTTCGTGGCACGCCGACCGGCATCGACGTCACCAAGGTCGTCCGCACCGGCGTGCTCCCGCAGATCAACACCGGCATGGCCGGGCGGGTGCCGGGCACGGGGCAGGTCGGCGCGGGTCTCGTCACGCCGCCCGCCGAAGTCTTCCCCGCCGCGCTGGCGGCGCTGGCTCAGGCCGCCCCCGACCTTCCCGGGTGAGCCGGCTGCGACCATGAGCGCATGGAGGACCGGGGAGCGACGCGCCGGCTGCCGGTCGCCGTCGGCCCGGTGCTCGCCGCGATCTTCCTGGTCTCGCTCAACCTGCGCGCACCCCTGGCCGCCGTCCCACCGCTCGTGGCGAAGATCGAGCGCGATCTGCACCTCAGCGGCGCGGGAGTCGGGCTGCTGACCACGCTTCCGGTCCTGTGCATGGGCGTCTTCGCACCGCTGGGCCATCGGCTGGCGCACCGGCTCGGCCGCGAGGGCGCCGTCGCCGTCGCGCTGGGAGCGCTGCTGGTAGGGAGTCTCGCCCGCGCCGCGGGGAGCCTCCCTGCACTGCTGTACGGCGGGACGCTGCTCGTCGGTGTCGGCATCGCGGTCTGCGGCACGCTGCTCCCCGGAATCGTCAAGGACTTCTTCCCCACCCGGCCCGGTCTCGTCACCGGCGTCTACATGTTCGCGATGATGCTCGGCGCCACCGGCGGCGGCTCTGGCCGTGCCCGTGGCCGACGCGGCCGCCAGCTGGCGGGTGTCGCTCGTGGCGTCGGGAGCGCTCGCGCTCGTCGGCCTGCTGGCGTGGCTTCCCGTCGTACGCCGGGTCAACGACCACGACGACCCGGACGAGCGCGACCCCCGCCAGGGACTGCCGTGGCGCAGCGCGACGGCGTGGACCGTGGCCGCCTACCTCGCCCTGCAGTCGTGCGGGTTCTACAGCCAGCTGGCGTGGCTGTCCCCGTCGTACGAGGCACGGGGGTGGAGCGCGGCATCCGCCGGGATGCTTCTTGCGCTGTTCAGCGTGACGCAGATCGTGTCGGGGGTCGCGGGACCTGCGCTGTCGGACCGGACGCGCGACCGGCGGCCGGTCATCGCCGGCTTCGTGGTCATGTCGATCTGCGGGCTGCTCGGCATGGTCGTCGCGCCGGACACGCTCCCGTGGCTCTGGGTGATGCTGCTGGCGCTGGGACAGGGTGGCGGCTTCGCGCTCGGCCTGGTCCTGCTCGTCGACCATGCCCCGGACCCCGCCGGGTCGGCGCGGCTGTCCGCGATGGCTTTCTCGATCTCCTACTCCGTCGCCGCGGCCGGGCCCGTCGTCTTCGGCGTGCTGCGCGACGCGACGCGGGACTTCACCGTGCCGTGGACCGTGCTGATCGCCATGGCGTGCGTGCAGCTCGCGGTCGTGGCTCGGCTTCGCCCCGTGCCGCACGGAACGCGCGCGCTGGCGGCGGCGCGGAGTACGGCAGAGTGAGCACCATGCCGCTCGAGACCCCGCCGTCAGGGACCCAGTACGTCATCTCCGCCGGTGACTACCGCGCCGTCGCGGTCGAGGTCGGCGGAGGTGTGCGCGAGCTGACCCGGGGCGACCGGCCGGTATTGGACGGGTACGCCGAGGACGCGATCGCCGACGGTGGCCGCGGGCAGGTCCTCGCGCCCTGGCCCAACCGGCTCCGTGGCGGGGAGTGGTCCTTCGGCGGACGCGACATGCGGCTCGCGCTGAGCGAGCCGGCAGCGGGCAACGCCATCCACGGGCTCGTCCGGTGGGCGGGCTGGGCGGTGGACACCCACGAGACCTCCCGTGTGGTGCTCCGGCACCGGCTGCACCCCCACCCCGGCTACCCGTTCACCCTCGACCTGGCGGCGGAGTACGCCCTCGACGCCGACTCCGGCCTGACCGCGACGCTCAGCGTCACGAACGTCGGGCCGTCGCCCGCTCCGGTCGCGTGGGGCGTCCACCCCTACCTCAGCGCCGGCGGCGGGCTGGTCGACGGCTGCGAGTTGGTCGTGCCGGCGGACACCCGTGTCCGGACCGACGCCGGGATCCCGGTCGACACGGAGTCCGTCGACGGCACGGCGTACGACTTCCGCTCAGCACGGGCCATCGGCAACCTGCACATCGACGACACCTACACCGGCCTGCGCCCGGACGACGACGGCCTCGTCCGCGTCGTGCTGCGCGCACCGGACGGGTTGACCCGCACCCTATGGATGGACGGCGCGCACCGCTGGGCGCAGGTCTACACCGGGGACACGCTGGTGCCCGCCCGCCGCCGGCAGGGCGTTGCCGTCGAGCCGATGACCGCACCCGCCAACGCGCTCGCGACCGGTGAGGGCCTCGTCGTGCTCGAGCCTGGTCGAACCCATCGTGGCACGTGGGGCGTGCGCGCGGACTGACGCCGCCCCGGGTGTGCCGCGCACCGGAGGGAGGCGCTCCGGTGCGCGGCGCTCGGTCCCCGTGGCTAGGACTTCGGCAGCAGCTTGCCGAGAGCCTCGACGAGGTCATGGTCGTCGCTGTCCTGGCTGATCTCCCAGATCATTACGCCGCGCAGCTTGTGTGACCGGATGTACTGCGCGCGCTTGAACACCGAGTGCGGGTCCTCGTAGGTGATCCAGCGCTGGGTCGTCGGGTTGTAGAGGAAGGAGTTCTGCGAGGCCTCGTTCCAGTACCTCGTGAACCCGGCCAGGCCCTTCTGGTTGTTGCCGTGGCCCTCGGTGTCCGTGACGACGCGGTCGACATCGACGAGCGAGTGGTACGTCGGGTGCGTGCCGGCGACCGTCAGGTCCTCGGCCACGAGGCCTTGGGTGTTGCCCGGCTGGTAGAGCCCGTGGTTCGTCGGCCCGACGTTGGCCCACTGCTTGCCGTAGAACGGGACGCCGACGACGAGCTTGTCCGCGGGGGCGCCGTGGGCCAGGTAGAAGTCGATGCTGCCGACTGTGTTGGCCGCGCGGTTCCGCGTCGGGTCGGCCGGGTCGAAGCGCAGCGGTGAGTTGAACCCCGTCTGCTGCTCCCACGAGCCGTGGTAGTCGTAGGTCATGACCCCGGCCCAGTCGAGGATCCGGAAAATCTTGTCGATCTCGAAGCTGCGGGTCGGCGTCGTATCACCCGCTGGCAGCGCGGCGGTCAGCTCGTAGTGGCGGCCGTCGCGCGCGCCGGCCGCGTCGAGCTGCTCGCGCAGCTCGGCGAAGAGCAGCGTCGCGTTCGCCCGGTCCTCCGGGCGGTGGATGATCGGCGTGGAGCTCCACTCGTCGCCCCCGGCGACGGGGTACTCCCAGTCGACGTCGATGCCGTCGAACACGCCCTTCGCCGCGCCCGGTGCGAGCCCCGGGAAGTTGCCGTCGATGAAGGCGTCGACGCACGCCTTCGCGAACTTCTCCCGCGCCGCCGCCGTCGCGGCCACGTCGGAGAAGTACGTCGACTTCGTCCAGCCGCCGAGGGAGATGAGGACCTTGAGCTCGGGGTGCTCGCGCTTGAGCTGGAGCAGCTGGTTGTAGTGACCGCGCAGCGGCTGCGACCACGTGTCCGCACTGTCGTTCACCGTCTGCTCCGCCGCGAACGGCTTGTCGTAGTCCGCCCACGGGTCCGTCGGGGCGCAGCCGCCGTCCTTCGTGGGCATGCCGAACGCGTACTGGATGTGCGTGAGGTTTCCGGCGGGGATGTCCTTGACGAAGTAGTCGCGGCTGTACATCGTCCAGTTCGCGAAGTAGCCGCTTACGACGCGGTCCTGTGCGACGCGCGGCGGGTCAGCTTGCGCGGGGCTCGCCGTGGTCGCGAGCGATGCCGTGACGGCGGCCGCGGCGAAAAGGGTCGCGGCACGGCGGCCGCATCGGTTGCTCCAACGAGCCATGGAGTGGCCCTTCCTGCGGGACGCGTCGTCCGCGAAGCGGCGGCGCGCACGGTGACGGCGGCCCGACCAGTGGTCTAGACCAGGTGCGCACGAGATTACCGGGCTGAGGCGGCGTGTCAATGGCTGCGACGCGGGCCGGCCGCGGCGCGTGCCTCACTGCGACGCCGATGTGGCCTCCGCCCGGCTCGGTCCCGACGCCGATGTGGAACCCCGCGCCCGGCCACACACCTATGTGTCCTCGTACGCAGCCGGACCGACGGAGGTGACGTCGTTCGGCACGAACCCGGCTCGCTGCGCATGTTCCGGTACGTGCCGGCGGGCCTGCCCGCCGGCGCGCCGCTCGTCGTCGCCCTGCACCGCTGCACGCAGTCGGCCACGGCCTACGACGACGAGCCGGGGTGGACGGCGCTCGCCGAGCGGTGGAAGTTCGTCCTGGACCTTCCTGAGCAGCAGACGTCGACAACCGGAACCGGTGCTTCAACTGCTTCGAGGCCGGCGACATCACCTGCGGCTCGGGCGAGGCACTGTCGATCATGCAGATGGTCGACCGGACCAAGGCGGACCTCGGCACCGACCCCGCGCCGACCTACGTCACCGGCCTCTGCTGGACTGACCCCGTGCGTGTCGCCGTCGTGCGCCGGCGGCGCGATGACCTCGGTGATGCTGGGGACCTATCCGGACGTCTTCGCCGGCGGCGCGGTCGTCGCCGGACTGCCGTACCGCTGCGCGACCACGTTGCCCGACGCTTTCAGCTGCATGAACCCCGGCGTGGACCGGACGCCGCGCGCCTGGGAGACCTCCTGCGCGCCGCGAGCCCTACACCGGCACGCGCCCGACGGTGCAGGTCTGGCACGGCACTAACGACAACACGGCCCGCCCGCTCAACATGACGGAGCTCGTCGACGAGTGGACCGACGTCACGGGCGCCGACCAGACCGCCGACGTCCAGGACACCGTGGCGGGCTACCCGCACAAGGTCTACCGCGCCACGGCGACGGGCGCAACGCCGTCGAGCTCTACGCGGTCACGGGGATGGACCACGGGACGCCGGTCGACCCGGGCACCGGCGAGACGCAGTGCGGCATCCCCGCCGCGTACGTCCTCGACGTCAACGGCTGCTCCAGCTACTACATCGCGAAGGGCTGGGGCTGGACAACACCGACCGCGCGGCGTCAACCGTCAGGATTGCCAGCCCGCGTCGGGCGTGGATTCCTCGCGGACGGCGTCTCGGTCGGGACCGGTACGCCGTCGATGACCGCGGGACCGTGGCAGCTGCAGTGGAACACGGGGTCCACTCCGGAGGGCGTGCACGCGCTCTCGGTCCGCGCCTACGACGCGAAGGGCAACTCCTCGCTCGACGACGACACGGCGGTCACCGTGACCCGCAACGTCGTGTCACTGCAGGAGACCTTCTCCGATCGGGACGGCACCGGAGACCTCTACGACAGCGCGGGCTGGACCCCCGGCGGGTGGGACGCCAGCGCGGACAGCGCGTCTGCGCAGGCCGGCGGCAGGGTGGCTCGGTCCACGGGCTGGCATCGTCCGGAGCAGGCTGCGCCACCGGTCTGCGGACCAGGACGCTCACCCGGTCGGTTCCGCTGGGCAGCACGCCCGTCCTCAGCTACTCGCGTAAGCTGGCGCTGAAGGCGGCGATCAACACCAGCACGTCGGCGTCGTTCGGGGTGCTCGTCAACGGCACCGCGTGGACACGAAATCCGTGACCTACTCCTCCTACGCCGACACCTCATGGACCCCGCCGCACGGGCATCGACCTCCCGGCGTGGGCGGGCCGGCCGTGACCCTCGGCAACGAGGTGGGCGCGCGCTCGAACGTGTGTGCCGAGGTCAGCGGGGATGCGTGGGTTGATGACGTACGCATCGAGAACCCGACCGCCCCGGCGGACGTGACGCCACCCACCCGTGGACCTCACCGCACCCGCGAACGCCTCGACGGTCAAGGGCTCGGTCAACCTCACCGCCACCGCGTCCGACACAGACGGGATCAGCAAGGTCGAGTTCTACGTCGACGGCACGCTGCTCGCGGTCGACACGGCCTCGCCGTACGCCACCACGTGGGACACCACGGACGTCACCGACGGGCACATCGCCTCGCGGCGAAGGCCTACGGCCGGGCCGGCAACGTCCGGACGGACGACGACACCGGCGTCACGGTTGCGAACGGGACCTCCGTCACGACCTCAGCGACATTCCCCAGCCGCGCCGACGAGGACGGCTACGTGAAGGCCAACGGCGACGGGTCGTCGGCGTCGGTGGGCGCCTACGAGACGACGTACGGCGTGGCGGTCGGGCGTGGATCGGATGGCGAGGTGAACAAGACAGTGCTGTCCTTCGACACGTCCTCGGTGCCCGACGGGGCAACGGTGACCGGCGCCTACGTGACGGTGACGTACGGCTCCGGCTCAGGCAACCCGTGGACGTCCCCGGCAGGCAACACCCTCGTCGTCGGCGTGCGCAGCGGCTGCTTCGGCGCGTGCGGCACGGAGCCGACGGACTGGGCGGCCGCGCCCGACGTCAGCTGCAGTCGCCGAGGTCGTGAGGTCCACCGGCGCGACGCAGCGGTTGAGCGGCTTCGGTGCCGGCGGGCTCGCCGCGGTGAACAAGGGCGGGCTCACCCAGGCGCGGCTGCGCTTCGATTCGACCCCGTCGGCGACGGCGTACCTGTTCGTCGGGAGCGGGGCGTCCGCGACGCTGCACGTGACCTGGCAGTACTGCCGCACGTCAGTGCGCGGTGTTCGCCTCGACGAGATCCTCCGGTGTGTCCACGTCCGACCACGGTCCCAGGTCGCCGCACTCAACCGGTACCGCGAGGTCGGGCCGCACCCGGAGGAAGGCCCTCGCCCCGACGTCGCCGTGGGTGAGGGCGGCGACCTCGGCCCAGTGTCGTCGGGCGACAAGCACCGGTGTGCGGGGCGCACCGGCGTAGACGGCGACGGCGACCTCGGCGCCGCGTCGCCACGCCGCGAGCAGTCGGCCGACGTGGGCCGCCGTCACGGTCGGGGTGTCGGCCAACGTCACCACCGCGGCCTCCGCGCCGTCGGCGTCCGGGCCGTCGGCATCGGCGCGGGCGGCATCCGGACCGTGGGCGACTGCCGCAAGGCCGCAGCGCAAGGAGGAAGCGATGCCGGTGCGCCAGTCCGGGTTGGTCACCACCACGGCGGCCGCATCGTCCACGGGAGCTGCACCGACGACCACGTACACCAGTGCACAGCCGCCGTCCCGAAGCGCGCAGACGGCCCGGTCGACCAGACGCTCGCCGCCGACCCGGGCCAGCGCCTTCGGCGCTCCGAGCCGCGTGCCGGCACCGGCCGCGAGGACGACGCCGGCGACGGTCACGACGGGACCGCCGGCGCGTCGTCGTGGTGGATGGGGCCGTCGACCGTGCGCAGCTGCCGGCCTGACCCACCCCAGCGCGCGGCCACGATCTCCGCCGCGATTGACACCGCGGTCTCCTCGGGCGTTCGGGCGCCGAGGTCGAGCCCGATGGGTGCGGACAGCCGGGACAGGGCCTGCTCCGGGACGCCCCGCTCGCGCAGCCGGGCGAGCCGGTCGTCGTGCGTGCGGCGGCTGCCCATCGCACCGATGTAGGCGGCCGGCGTGCGCAGGGCGGCCTCGACCAGCGGTACGTCGAACTTGGGGTCGTGGGTGAGCACGCAGATGACGGTCCGGGCGTCGACCGCCGTCCGCTCGAGGTAGCGGTGCGGCCACTCGACGACGACCTCGTCGGCTTCCGGGAACCGCCTGCGGGTGGCGAACACCGCGCGGGCATCGCACACGGTGACGTGGTAGCCGAGGAAGGAGCCGATCCGCGCCACCGCGGCGGCGAAGTCGATCGCGCCGAAGACGAGCATGCGCGGCGCGGGCGCGTAGGACTCGACGAGAACCTCCAGTTCGTCGCGCCGCCGCTCCCCGTCGGGTCCCAGGCGCAGGACGGTCGTGCTGCCGTGGTCCAGGAGCCCACGGGCGTCGTCGGTGACGGCGTCGTCGAGTCGCGCGGATCCGAGCGTGCCGGACCGGCGGTGCGGCCAGACGACCATCCGTCCGCCGAGGTGGGCCGGCCCGCCGGTGACGGTCGCGACGGCCACGGGCTCGCGCTCCCGCACCGAGGACGCAACTTTCGGCAGCTGCGGGAAGCGGTTCCGGTCGACGGGCGCCACCAGCACGTCCAGCACTCCTCCACAGGTCAGCCCGACAGCAAAGGCGTCGTGGTCGGAGACGCCGTAGGTCCGCACGACAGGCACAGCTGTACGGATCACGTCCAGCGCCTCGTCGTACAGCGCTCCCTCCACGCAGCCGCCGGAGACGCTGCCCACGACTTCGCCGTCCGCGGAGACGGCCATGCTGGCACCGGCCGGGCGCGGGGCGCTGCGCCAGGTGCGGATGACCGTCGCGACGGCGAAGGGCCTGCCTTCGTCATACCACCGCAGGACGGTGTCCAGGACGTCACGCACCCACGCCTCCGTGCACTTGTGTACGGCGGGATGCCGGCGCTCCGCCGGACACCACTGTCGCGAGACGCTCCAGCGCGTCGAGGCTGTGCCCGTCGACGAAGTCGTCGACGTGCGGCAAGGCCGCGACCATGCCCGCGGTGAGCGGCTCGTACCCCGGGCGCGCGCGATGCGGGTTGACCCACACGAGCCGGTGCGCGAGGCGGTGCAGGTGCGCCATCTGGCTCCCGAGCAGCGTCGCGTCGCCACGCTCCCAGCCGTCGGAGGCCACGACGACGACGGCGCCGCGGGCAACACCGCGCCGACCCCACCGCGCCAGGAAGTCCTCCAGCTGCTCCCCCAGTCGCGTGCCGCCGCTCCAGTCCGGAACCGCGGCTGACACGGCGGCGAGCGCCGTGTCCGGGTCCCGGGCCCGGATCTCCCTCGTCACCCGGGTCAGGCGCGTCCCGAGGGTGAAGACCTCGGTGCCGGTCCGGGCCCGTGCCGCCGCGGCCGCGAAGCGCAGCATCGCGTCGGCGTACGGCGCCATCGACCCGCTGACGTCAACCAGCACGACGAGGCGGCGCGGCCGCGTCGCGCGCGCGTGGCGGCGCAGCAGCGGCTCACCCCCACGG
>JALYMU010000130.1 GCA_030773595.1 Actinomycetota bacterium
AGCGGGTGGTCGCCACGTTCGTGGCCGCCGCCCGCGCCGCCGGTCTGCCGACGCGGGAGCTGCGGGCACGCTCCTACGACGGCCGGTCGACCTACCGCACCGGCATCGAGGGCTGGTACGTCCGGCGTGACCGCTCCCTGGGGGTGGGCACGGACGGCCGCTTCTACGTCCTGTCCGCGCCCGGCAGCCTCCGTGCGCTGGTGCGGGGTGTCCGGCTCGAGCCCGCCGCGCCTCCCCTCGTCGTGGGGCGCGGCGCGCGCGACGGCGAGTCGATGCCGCTGGCAGAGCAGCTCCGGCTGCGCCTGGAGGCCGGTGACGACTGGCCCTGAGGTCGGCGGGCCCGGCGGCGACGGATGCGCCGGCCACAGCACACCGGGCCGTGTCACCCGTTCTGCGTCACCCGTTCTGCGTCACCCGTCCGGCGTCACCCGTCCGGCGTCACCCGTCCGGCGTCACCCGTCCGGCGTCACCCGTTCGGCGTATCCGCGGCGGAGCGTACGGCGACGAAGACATACCGGTACCGCCAGACGGACCGGGAGGTCACATGCACCGCCGCAAGCACGCTGCCGCGCTCGCCGCGTGCGCCGCCGCCCTCGCGTTCGCGCCGACCGGGACCCCGAGCGTCCTTCCCGCGCCGACCGGGACGTCGAGCGTGCCTGCCGCGTCGACCGGCGCCCCGACCGTTCCCGCGACCCGCACGGCGCCGTCCCACGCGTCCGACGACGCGGTCGCCCGGTACACCGGGGACGGCGCCACCACCGTCGTCACCTCGCACGTCACCCGCGCCGGCGTGCGGACCGCCGGCGTGCGGACGGCGGCCGCCACCCGCGCGTACACCCTCACCTACGCCTCGGTGAACGGGCGCCGGACGGTCATCCGCTGGAACCCCTGCCAGACCGTCACAGTGCGCATCAACCCGGCGCGGGCACCGCGCACCGGCGTGCGGGACGTGCGCGCCGCCCTCGGCGTGCTGTCCCAGGCGAGCGGCATCCGCTTCGGCTATGCGGGGACGACCACGTGGGTCCCGCGCCGGAGCAACACCTACACCAGCACGACCACACAGCCGGCGGAGATCGTCATCGCCTGGGCCGCTCCCGGCTCCGGCCGGGGTCGCAGCGACATCCTCCCCGGCGGCTACGTCCTCGGCGTCGGCGGCATGCGCTACTCCTGGAGCCCGCAGCGCCGGGCCCAGGTGGACTCCGGCTACATCGTGATCGACTCGACGAAGACGGGGTGGTACCGGCCCGGCTTCGGGCGCGGGCTCTACGCCGGCGGCCTCTACCTGCACGAGCTGGGTCACGCCCTCGCCCTCGGCCACATCGGGGTGCGGGGCCAGGCGATGTACCCGGCCCTCACCGGGGACCAGCCCGCCCGCCTCGGCGCCGGCGACACAGCCGGGTACGCCGCCATCGGCCGCACGGCCGGCTGCATCCGCTGACGGCACCCGGCGCGAGACGCCGACGGCCCGGCTCACCCATTCAGGTGGACCGGGCCGTCGCTCGCGCGGACGCTCAGCCGCGGAACGGCACCTGCGTCTGGACGTTGAGCAGTCCACCTGTTGCGGGCTGCCGCTGCGGTGGCCTTGTCGACAGCGGCAGGACGTCGAGCCCCTTGGTGATGTCGCTGCCGATGATGCGGCCGTCGTACCGGTACGCGGACCAGAAGCCGCCGAGCACGGGCTTTCTCCAGCGACAGCGGACCGCGGTCGAAGTAGGCGAGCTCCACGGGGTTCGCCGGGTCGGTGAAGTCGAACACCGACACGCCGCCCTGGTACCACGCCTGGACCATGACGTCGCGGTCCTTGGTCGGGATGAGCTTCCCGTTGTTCGCGACGCAGTTCTCGGTGTTGTGCTGGACGCGCGGGATCTTGTCGTAGCCGGCGAACTCCAGCTTCCGGTCCTTGCCCTTGCCGGTGATCCGGTAGATGCCGTTCGCGCCCTGGTTCGGGCCGATGGTCGGGTTGCATGTCACGCCGACGCCGCCGAAGAGCTCGTCGGTGAAGACCACCGACGTACCGGGCAGGGTCAGTCCTGCGGGGCGCCGGCGGTCGGAGCCGGAGGTGAGTCGCTGCGGGGCTGGCTGTTGAGCAGGGCAGACACCCGCTGGCGGGTGACGCCGAAGAGCTGGGCGATCCGGTCCATGCTAATGCCCTCCTGGTGGAGCGCACGGGCCTCGGCGCGCCGCCAGGCGGCCCCGCTGCATCTGGAGGCCGAGCCGGCGTCCCTGCTCGTCGCCGTCTCCGACGGCTCCGCCGTGGAGCCGATCTTGCGAGAGCTCAGCGGCAGCGAGGAGTCCGGGCGGGGGATGGCCATCGTCAGCACGTTGGTTGGGCGCTGGGGTGTCGAGCCGTGGGGGCCGGGCAAACGCGTGTGGGTCCGGCTCGACCGGAGCCCCGACGGCACGGTGCGGGCCGAGGCGGCGGACGGCTCGCCGCGCGCGTCCGAGCTGCGGATGCGGGACGCGGTACAGCGGAGGGCGTGGGATTCGAACCCACGATGGGTGTAACCCCGTAGCGGTTTTCAAGTTCCTTGCCTGCCGTCCGGTCCCGTCCGCTCGAGGCCAGGGCGTCACGCAAAGGCCGTTCCACCGCCTCGACCGCATCCGTTCTGGTGACGTCAGGTCGGGTGCCGTGTCGGTGAGTCCGTGAAGTTCTGGTGAAGGCGCCAGAGCCGCGATTACGGTGCGTCTCATGAGCACCAGCGCGGCGCAGGCGGCTGCCTTCTACGAGGAGGCGAGTCGGGGCGGCCACGTGTGGACGGTGCGTGACGGCGACGGCATCCCTGCTCCGAAGGCGGCAGACGGTGTCCGCGCCATGCCGTTCTGGTCGAAGCGGTCGAGAGTCGAGCGGGTCGTTTCGACCGTCCCTGCGTACGCCAACTTCGAGGTAGTCGCCGTCCCGCTCGACGAGTTCCGTAGTCGCTGGCTACCAGGGCTTGAGCGCGACGGCCTGCTTGTCGGACTCAACTGGTCAGGGGAAAGGGCAAGCGGCTACGACGTAGAGCCTGCGGCGGTACAGCAGGCCCTTGCTCTCCGCACATAGGTGGCGCTAGCCGCCGCTACGGCCCTCGGGTGCCGACGTACTTCGCCGCCCGCTGGCACCACGACGGCGACCAGAAGCCCGTGCTCCTGTACGAGGAGCTAGACGACCAGCGGCACGAGACGCGGAAGGTGCACGAGTTCCGCGATGGACGGCTGGAACGCACAGACCGAGTCGCTCTGGAGCTCAGCACGACCCTCTCCGACGTTCCGGTGCCGACGGAGGGTGAGATCGACGCGCAGCCGCACTTCACCGTCCTCTCCCTGAGTGCGGAGGCGTTCGAGGCCGCTTGGCATCGGGCCACGGCGCCACCTGACTAGCTCGGTGCGAGGACCGTCCTCGGCTGGAAAGTGGGAGGTTGTCCGCCGTCATGCGCTCTCAACGCTCGTTCTCGGGGCACGTCGATCTCGCCACGGACTCATAGCGAGAGCGAACCTGGCGTAGCCGTAGCCGGTGCGAGGCGGTCCCGTGGGTCAAACGGGGGGCGGTCAGCCCGCAGTCTCGCGGCCGGACGCGAAGTCGAGGCGTCGACGCTCGCCGGCCTGACCGAGCAGATCGTCGGGGGCGAGGCGTAGCCGACGGAGCAGGGCGCGGTAGCTGTCCTCGGGGCCGTGGCTCATCGGGGCGGGCACGCCGACGAGGTCCGCTGCGAGCAGCACGAGGACCGGCAGGTGACGCTGTCGCGGGGCTGGATGAAGGACCGCGCGGAGTGCGTGGCGTTCGCGCTCGCGCCCGAAGCTCCTCGGGCACGCCCGCAGCTCGTTCACCGCCGACAGCTACACGCGACTGCCCGAGCAGGTCGACCGGGACGCGGCCGAGCTGATCGCGGCGATGGTGCCCGAGGCGGGGCGCAAGGAGGCCTCCGGCGAGGCCCCGTGAAGCTCTCGTGAAGGTCTGGTCGGCAGGCAGCCGTCCGCCGTGCGCCTCTGCGGGACAACGTGCAGGTCAGAGCGGAGGGCGTGGGATTCGAACCCACGATGGGTGTAACCCCATAGCGGTTTTCAAG
>JALYMU010000131.1 GCA_030773595.1 Actinomycetota bacterium
GTGCCGGGACGGGACCGTCCGGCACAGGCCGCGTCCGTGGACCTCAGGAGACGCTGGTCTGCGTGCCGTGGGCGTTGAGGTAGTTCCACACCCGGTAGCCGACGACGCTGCCGCGGCCCCCCAGGCCCGCCCGATCACGCACGCTGGCGACCGCGGCGGACGTCCCCGAGCCGTAGTAGCCCGTCACGGAGACGTCGAAGCCGTTGGCCCGCAGGCGCCGCTGGAGCGCCTTGATGTCGTTGCCCTCGTCGCCGCGGTACATGCGCATGAGCTTGGCGGAGCTCCCGTTCGGACGGACGGCGTAGTACATCAGCCCGCGGGTCCACATCTCCCGGATGCGGACGACCTCCCCGGTCCGGGGAGCGTGCAGGATGCGACCGCCGCCGATGTAGATGGCGACGTGGTGGATCGTGCTGGGCCGGCTGGTGTCGCTGGCGTAGAACACGAGGTCCCCGTTGCGCCAGGAACCACGCGGGATGCGCTGGCCGGCGTTGTACTGGTCGCGCGACACCCGCGGAAGCGTGATGCCCGCAGCCTTGTAGGCGGCCTGGGTGAAGCCCGAGCAGTCCCAGGACGAGGGTCCGGTGGCGCCCCACTGGTAGGGGTCACCGAGCTGGGTGAGCCCGAAGTTGATCACAGAGCCGGCGACGTGGCGGGAGCTCGCCTGTGCCGGACCGGAGACAGTGAAGGTCATGAGGGCGGCGACGGAAGCCGCAGCGGTCGCGATGGACAGCGCCGCACGGCGCAGGCGGGAAGAGGGCGCACGCATGCAGAGATCCTCCGAGCACGCCTGCGAACGATGCGCTGTCGGGTTCGGGCATGGAGGTTGCCCGGCCGTGCAAAGACGGCTTCACCCCAAGGGCTGGACTGCGCCAGCCCGTCGTACCTGCGGTCGCCCGTTCCCGTCCACGTCTGGTGATCAGGTGACGGTGCGCGCGGTGACGGGGTTCGGCGTGCCGCGCGCCCGCCCCGCGGGGGTGCGGGGACCCTTAGCCTTGCGGAACTCCGTGTCCAACTTTACCTCAGCTAACCATAGAAATGGTAAAGATCCCTTTTCCTGACTCGCTGTGGCTCGCGCCGCATCGTCGACGGTGCGAGCGCAGCGCGCCCCGTCATGCTGGCGTGAGCGGCCGGCGGAGTGACGCGACACAGGGCCGCGCCGTCACGACCGCCGTCACGACGGCGGCCCGGTCCGGCTGCCTCCTAGGACGCCCGGTTGACCGCGGACACGACCGCCGACAGCGACGCGGTTACGGTGTTCGCGTCGATCCCGACACCCCACAGGACGCGGTCGTCCACCGCACATTCGAGGTAGGCGGCCGCGCGGGCATCGCCACCCGCCGACAGCGCGTGCTCGTGGTAGTCGAGCACCCGCACGTCGTGGCCCAGCGTGGACAGCGCCTCGACGAAGGCGGCGATCGGGCCGTTGCCCTCGCCACGGAGCCGGTGCGGCACACCGTCGGCGGTCACCGTGGCCGTCAGCGCCTCCTTGTCCCCGACCGCGGAGAGCGTGTGGTCCGGTGCCAGGGCGAACGGCGTATGGCGGGTGAGGTACTCGGCCTGGAAGATCTCCCACATCCGCTCCGGGGAGACCTCGCCGCCCGCGTCGTCGGTGTGCTGCTGCACGATCCTGGAGAACTCGATCTGCAGGCGGCGCGGGAGGTCGAGCTTGTGCTCGGTCTTCATGACGTAGGCGACGCCGCCCTTGCCGGACTGGGAGTTCACGCGGATGACGGCCTCGTAGCTGCGCCCGACGTCCTTGGGGTCGATCGGGAGGTACGGCACCGCCCACGGCATGTCGTCGACGTCCTTGCCGGCGGCCTCGGCCTCGCGGCGCAGCGCGTCGAAGCCCTTGTTGATGGCGTCCTGGTGCGAGCCGCTGAAGGCGGTGTAGACGAGGTCGCCGCCGTAGGGGTGGCGCTCGTGCACCGGCAGCTGGTTGCAGTACTCCACCGTACGGCGGATGTCGTCGATGTGGCTGAAGTCGACCTGCGGGTCGATGCCCTGGCTGAACAGGTTCATCCCGAGCGTCACCAGGCAGACGTTGCCGGTGCGCTCGCCGTTGCCGAACAGGCATCCCTCGATCCGGTCGGCACCGGCCAGGTAGCCGAGCTCGGCCGCGGCGATCGCCGTACCCCGGTCGTTGTGCGGGTGCAGGGACAGCACGACGGCGTCGCGGCGGGCGAGGTTGCGGTGCATCCACTCGACCGAGTCGGCGTAGACGTTGGGCGTGGCCATCTCGACGGTCGCCGGGAGGTTCAGGATGGCCTTGCGGTCGGGCGTCGGCTGCCAGACATCGGTCACGGCGTCGCACACCCGCGCCGCGAACTCCAGCTCGGTGCCGGTGAAGGACTCCGGGGAGTACTCGAAGTGGACCTCGGTGCCCGGCACCGTCTCGGTGAGCTTCTGGCACAGCCGCGCGCCCTGGACGGCGATGTCGACGATGCCGTCCATGTCGAGGCCGAAGACCACGCGGCGCTGCAGCATCGAGGTGGAGTTGTAGAGGTGGACGATCGCCTGGTCGGCGCCTCGGATGGACTCGAAGGTGCGCTCGACGAGGTGCTCGCGGGCCTGGGTGAGGACCTGGATCACCACGTCGTCCGGGATGAGCTCCTGCTCGATCAGCTGCCGCACGAAGTCGAAGTCGGTCTGGCTGGCCGACGGGAAGCCGACCTCGATCTCCTTGTAGCCCATGCGCACGAGCAGCTCGAACATCCGGCGCTTGCGCTCAGGGCTCATGGGGTCGATCAGGGCCTGGTTGCCGTCGCGAAGGTCGACCGCGCACCACCGCGGGGCCGATGTGGCCGTGCGACCCGGCCACGTGCGGTCGGGGAGGTCGACCGGCGGGAACGGCGCGTAGCGGTGCACCGGCATGCCGGACGGGCGCTGGGCGTTGCGGGCGGTGTAAGTCACGGGAGTCCCTCGGTCATCTCTCCTGCTCCGGAGGCCGGCACGCACGAGCGCCGCGACGAGGGACCGGCCGTCAGAGGGCCTCGTCGCGGCGGATAAGGAGAAGTCCGGCGTACCGCACGTTTCGAGAGTACGCCGCCCACCACGGCGCTGCCCAGCGCCATCATGATCGTCCCAGCCCCTGGACCGCTGCCGCCGGAGCGGGGAGGCGGATAACGCGTGGCAGCCCCGGGCCCCGCGGTGCCACGGTGATGCCATGCGCATCGAGCCTGTCGACCTCGACGACGAGGTCGCCTTCCGGCGGTGGTACGACGCCCACACCGCGGCGGGTGCCGCCGACTTCCCCGACGTACCCCTCGACCCGCCCGACGAGGTCCGCGGGCTGCTCCGCCACAGCAGCTCCACCCGCCGCGAGGAGGCCTGGGCCGCCTCCGACGAGAACGGCACCGTGCTGGGCGGCATGCGGCTGTGGCTGCCGCTTCTCGAGAACCTCGACGCCATGGACGTGAACCTCTTCGTGGACCCGGTGCACCGGCGCGCGCGGGTGGGGCGGGCCCTGCTGGCCGCCGCGCGGGAGCGGGCAAGGGCGCAGGGACGGGTCCGCCTCGTGGGTGAGGCGCCCGAGCCGCTGTCCGGTGACGGCTCCTCCCCCGGCGCCGCCTTCGCCCGGGCGGTGGGCGCCCGGGCGGTCCACATGGAGACGCTGCGGGTCCTCGACGTGACGGCCGTGGACGGCGCGGCACTGGAGGTGCTGCGCAAGGAGGCACTGGACGCCTCCGCCGGCTACGAGGTCGTCCAGTGGACCGGCCGGTGTCCGGACGCGCTCCTCGCCGACGTCGCCGTGCTGCGCGCGCGCATGTCGACGGACGCACCCATGGGCGACCTGAACTGGGAGCCGGAGCACTGGGACAGCGCGCGGGTCCAGGCCGACGAGGACGAGCTCGCGGCGACGGGCCGGCTCGTGCTGGTCTCCGCCGCTCGAGAGTTGCGGACCGGCCTGCTCGTGGGCAACACCCGGATGACGGTGTCCCGGACGGAGCCGCGCGTCGGCGACCAGTGGGACACGCTCGTCCTGCCGGAGCACCGCGGGCACCGGCTCGGGCTGCTGCTGAAGCTGGCCAACCTCGACCTGCTGCGCGAGCACAGCCCGGGGACCGAGCGGGTCAACACCTGGAACGCCGAGAGCAACGCCCCGATGGTCGCGGTGAACGAGCGGCTCGGGTTCCGCGCCGTACAGCGGTGGCGGGAGTGGCAGGTCGACGCCTAGGCCGGGCGGGCGGCGTCAGAACCCCAGCTTGCGCAGCTGGCGCGGGTCGCGCTGCCAGTCCTTCGCGACGCGCACGTGCAGGTCGAGGTAGACCGGCGTACCGAGCAGAGCCTCGATCTGTCCGCGCGCCTTCGTGCCGACGTCGCGCAGCCGGGAGCCGCCCGCACCGATCACGATCGCCTTCTGGCTGGGCCGCTCGACGTAGACGTCGGCGCGGATGTCCAGCAGCGGCCGGTCTGCCGGACGGCCCTCGCGCGGCAGCATCTCCTCGACGACGACCGCGAGGGAGTGCGGCAGCTCGTCACGGACGCCTTCGAGCGCCGCCTCGCGGACCAGCTCGGCGACCATGACCTGCTCCGGCTCGTCGGTGAGCTCGCCGCCCGGGTAGAGCGGCGGGCTCTCCGGCAGTAGCCCCACGAGCAGGTCCGCGAGCAGCTGCACCTGGTCCCCGACGACCGCGGACACCGGCACGATCTCCGCCCAATCGATGCCGGCCTGCTCGCCGAGCTGCGCCACGGCCATCAGCTGCTCGGCCAGCCGATCCCGCGGGACGACGTCGGTCTTGGTGACGACGGCCACCTTCGGCTGCCGTCCTGAGGCGGCGAGCTCGGTCGCGATGAACCGGTCACCCGGGCCCACCGGCTGGTCGGCGGGCAGGCAGAAGCCGACGACGTCGACCTCGGCCCACGTCGTACGGACCAGGTCGTTGAGCCGCTGCCCCAGCAGCGTCTTGGGCTTGTGCAGGCCGGGGGTGTCGACGAGCACGAGCTGCGCGTCCGGGCGGTGCACGATTCCGCGGATGACGTGGCGGGTCGTCTGTGGGCGGCTGGAGGTGATCGCGACCTTCTCCCCCACCAACGCGTTGGTCAGCGTGGACTTGCCGGCGTTGGGGCGCCCGACGAAGCAGGCGAAGCCGGCACGGTGGCCGGCGCGGTCGTTGCTCATGGGATCGATTCTCCCGTACGCCGGAGCGCCGCCCGCCCGGCGAGGACGAGCCCCGCGAGCACCAGCACCGCGCCGAGGACCCCGAGCGGGGCGAGACGCTCGTCGAGGACGAGGACGCCGAGGGCGGTGGCGACGAGCGGCTCCGCGAGGGCCAAGGTCGACACGGTCGGTGCCGGGAGGTGCTGGAGGGCCCGGGTGAACATCGCGTACGTCAGCGTCGTCGTGACCAGCGCCAGGTAGAGGACCGTGGCGAGACCGCGTGCGGTGAGCAACGGGGCCAGCGGGACGAGGACGAGGGCCGGCGCGAGCAGCGCCGCCGCGACGGCGAACGAGGCCGCTGCGGTGTCGCCCGGGCGGTGCCCCGAGTCGACGGCGGCCTTCGACGTCACGGTGTAGGCGGCGTAGGACAGCCCCGCGCCGAGCGCGAGCGCAGCGCCGGGGACCGACAGGGCGACGGGCTCGCCGGACGATGCTGCAGACCCACCGAGGACGAGCAACGTGAGGCCCGAGAGCGCCAGCGTCGTCGCGCCGGCCCACGCCACGGACACGCGCCGGCGCTCGAGCAGACCGGTGAACAGCGGGGTGCTGCCGATCGCGACGAGCGTGGCGACCGCCACCCCGTTGCGGACAGCCGAGAGGAACGTCACCTGGAACGACGCCATCGCCGCTCCCGCGGCCCACGTCCACGGCGAGCGGGCCGCCCGGCCCATGGTCGCGCGGGTCCCGCCGGCAGCAACGGCCAGGGCGACGAGCCCAGCCGTACCGATCAGGAGCCGAGCGGCGGCCAGCGACCAGCCGGAGACGTGCGGTGCGAGGACCCGCGCGGTCCCGACGGTGCCGAAAAGCGAGGTCGCGGCCAGGGCCAGCAGGACGGCGGTGCCCGTGGACGTCGCGGCGCCGGCGGCGCGCGCCCTCACCGCCGTACGGTCGCTCGGTGGCTGCCGTCCGGGGCGGCCAGGTGCAGCGGCGCCGCGCCCGCGAGGTCGTCGACGACGGCGAGATCCGCATCGGCCACGACCGGCGACTCGCTCACCACGGCAGCCGCCTCGAGCGACCGGGCACCGCTCGACACGGCCGCGGCGACGGCGGCTTGTACGGCGGAGAGCTGGAGCGACGCGAGCGCGACGGTCGTCGCGACGTAGGTGCGACCGGTCTCGTCACGGACCGCGGCGCCCTCCGTCGCGCCCGTGCGCGCCCGCGCGGAGCGGGCCAACGTCACGAGCTTGGCGTCCTCGGCGTCGAGCGTGCCGTCGGGGGTGGTCGTCACGGACGCACAGCCTATGGTGCGGGCCGCGGTGAGCAGGCCGGCGGAACCGGCGCGGCGCGGGCGGGCGTCGTACCGGAGTCGGCGAATCTCGGCAGGAGCCCCATGAGCGTCGTACGGAGTCGGATCGGGACAGTTCTCGCGCTGCTGGCTGCCTGTGCCGCCGCGGGCGGGTGCGCCCCGACACAGGGCGAGGAACCGGCAGGCCGCTCGGTCGGCGCGCAGGCGGCGTCGCCCTCCGCCGCGCCGAAGACACCGGCGCCCGCGGGACAGGAGACACCGCAGCCGGCCGTTGCGAAGCGGCCGGACCTGACGAACCTCGTCGCGGGATGGCAGGTCGAGGCGCCCGGTGAGGAGGCCGGCGCCGTCCTCCTGCTCGGGCGGGACATGACCCTGTGGCGGTCGTGCGGCCTCGCGGCCATGGGAGTCTGGCGCGCCGCGGACACAGTGTTGGTCCTGGACGCCGGCAGCTTCAACGGCAGCTGCCGGCGGAGTCGGGACCGCCTGCCCGACTGGTGGACTCTCGTCTGGGGTCACCGTCCCGACGGCTCGGGACACGCGCTGCTCGACCGCGACGGCACGGTCGTGGCCCGCCTGCGCACCGGCGTGACCCGGCCGACACATCACCCGAACGTCGTGAAGGACATGACGCGGATACCGGTGCTCGACGCCGAGCTGCGGTCATGGCTGCGGCGTCAGGTCGTGCCGTTGCCCGAGGGCCTGACTCCTGTCACGCCCGATCGCCTCGTCGGACGGTGGGTCTCCCCCGAGAAGGACGCACGCGGGAGCGGTGAGGAGCCATACATCGAGCTCGACCCCGACGGCTCGTGGCACGGGTCCGACGGATGCAACGATGGTATGGGTCGCTGGGCCGCCTCACCTGAGTCGACGGTTGTCGTCACTCAGGCCCTCCACACGCTCGTCGCGTGCCCGGGCCCCGGTCCCGACGCCACTCCGGACGATGTGCCGGGGCAGGTCCAGAGCGCCGCCAGCGTCGGGCTCGATGGATCGGAGCTCGTCCTGCTGGACAGGGCCGGCAAGGAGAGCACTCGGCTGCGCCGCGACGATCCGACGTGACCAGGACGGCGCCCCGGGCGGACGCCGCACCGTCCACCGTGTCGAGCGACCAGCCGCGTGCCGCTTTCGCTCAGGTCGGCCGTGTCGCACCCGATACAGCCGTGAGACGACCGGCAGGGAGGAGCCAACGTGACCACGACGACGCCGGCGCCGAGCCTGCGAGCGCGTGTCTTCGGTCCGTCCACGATGGCTCGTCGCCCTGCCCTGCGTGGTGTTCGGCGCCTTTGTCGTGCTCCGGCTCAGTGACCCCCTGAACGTCAAGGCGGCAGGCATCCCGCTGTGCCTGCTGGAAGTCCTCGCGATCGGCTACCACGTACGCGCCGCGACCCGGCCGGGGCTGTCCCGGGCGGCCCGCCGTCCGTGGTGGCTTCTCAGTGCCGCCCTGACGCTGCTTCTCGCAGGTGGGATCGGGTTTCCCATCGTCTTCGCCCAGGGGTCACGACGTGGGCCCCGGCGATGGCGGTGGCGATCACGGCGCGAACGCTGGTCATCCCGATCCTGCTGGCCGCCCTGCTGTCCTTCGCATCCGAGCCGATGGACTCCCGGGCGCGGTGGAAGCTGACCATGGACGTCACCACCGTCCCGGTGCCGGCTTCATGATCATGTGGTACGTCGTGCTTGGGCCCGCCCTCGCCGCCGGCGGGCTGCTCGCCCCGCTGCGCCTGGCTGCGGTGCTGTTCAGCATCGGCGACGTCGTGCTGCTGGTCGGTGTCGGCACGGTGCTGCTGCGGGGATCCGTCGGGCCCGCCCGCCGCCCCCTGCTCTTCCTGTCGGGCGGAACGCTGTGCTACCTGGTCATCGACACGCTGTTTCTCTACAAGTCCACGGTGCGCGACGGTGTGGCTCGGTGTGGCGGTGCGGCAGTTCGTCACCTCCCGGGAGCACTACACGCTCGTCATCACCGACAGCCTCACCGGCCTGGCGGACCGCCTGCAACTGCGGGAGACACTGGCGGCGGCCGTGGACCGGTACCGCCGCACGGGCACCTCGGCCGCGGTGCTCCTGATCCGACCTCGCCGGGTTCAAGCAGGCCAACGACACCTTCGGGCATGAGGTGGGCGACGAGATGCTGGTCAGCTTCGCCGCTGTCCTGCGCCGCACCGTCCGCGGCTCCGACGTACCGGCACGCCTGGGCGGCGACGAGTTCGCGGTCGTACTGCCGGCGGTGGGGTGTGCCGGCGACGCGACGCGGGTCGCCGAGCGCATCCTCGCCGAGTGCCGCGAGCCCTTGACCGTGGCAGGACACAGGTTGCAGCTGCGCGGGAGCATCGGCGTCGCGGTGGCGGAGCACCGGCCGGACGGCACGGCGGAGAACTGCGACGCCGCCGAGCTGCTGCATCGGGCGGACCTGGCGATGTACACAGCCAAGCGCCGTCGCACGCACAGCTGGGTGCTCTACTCCCCCGACACGATGGATGCCGACGCGGCACAGGCCGGCGCAGCAGCTCAGACCAGCTCGACGACGTCGGCGATCGACTCGAGGACCCGCGCCGGGCGGTAGGGGAACCGGCCCACGTCCTCGGCGCGCGTGGAGCCGGTGAGGACGAGGATCGTCTCCAGGCCCGCCTCGATGCCCGCGACGACGTCGGTGTCCATGCGGTCCCCCACCATCACGGTGCTCTCGGAGTGCGCCGCGATGCGGTTCATGGCGCTGCGGAACATCATCGGGTTGGGCTTGCCCACGAAGTACGGCGCCGCCCCCGTCGCCTTCGTGATCAGCGCCGCGACGGCTCCCGTGGCGGGCAGGGGCCCGTCGGGTGAGGGCCCGGTCGTGTCCGGGTTCGTGGCGATGAACCTGGCGCCGCGCCCGACGAGGCGGATGGCCTTCGTGATGGCCTCGAAGGAGTAGGTCCGCGTCTCCCCCAGCACGACGTAGTCAGGGTCGACGTCGGTGAGCGTGTAGCCGATCTCGTGTAGCGCGGTCGTCAGACCTGCCTCCCCCACGACGTACGCCGAACCCTTCGGGTGCTGGTCGGCGAGGAACTGCGCCGTCGCGAGCGCCGAGGTCCAGATACTCGCCTCCGGCACCTGCAGGCCGGAGCGATCCAACCGGGCGGCGAGGTCGCGCGGGGTGTAGATGGAGTTGTTGGTCAGGACGAGGAAGCGGCGCTCGCGCTCGACGAGACGGGCGAGGAACTCCGACGCGCCGGGGACCGCGCGGTCCTCGTGGACCAGGACGCCGTCCATGTCCGTCAGCCAGCACTCCGCCGCAGCACGCCGGGCCATCGCGCTCACGCGTCGGCGTGCTCGGGCGTCGTCGCCTCGACCGTCTCGGGGACCAGCGACTCGACCAGGACGGTGCCGATCCGGTTCCGGCGCCCGAGCGCGCGCTCGGCGGTGAGTTGCAGCGGCCCGACCTCGACGCTCGTGCCCGGGATGGGGACCCGGCCGAGGTGCTTGGCGAGCAGCCCACCAACGGAGTCCACGTCGTCGTCGTGCAGCTCGACGCCGACCATCTCACCGAGCTCGTCCACCGGGAGCCGGGCGTTGACCCGCAGCGCTCCGTTGGACAGCCGCTCGACGGCGGGCTGCTCGACGTCGTACTCGTCGGCGATCTCACCGACGATCTCCTCGAGGATGTCCTCGATCGTCACGATGCCGGCCGTGCCGCCGTACTCGTCGACCACGACGGCCATGTGGATCTGCTTGGTCTGCATCTCGCGCAACAGCTCGTCGACGGGCTTGCTCTCCGGCACGAACGCCGCCGGCCGCATCACCGACTCGACCCGCTCGGTGGACTCGCCCTCGCGGTACTCGTGCGTGCGTCGCGTCAGGTCCTTCAGGTAGACGATCCCGACGACGTCGTCCTCGCTTTCACCGATCACGGGGATGCGGGAGAAGCCGCTGCGCAGCGCCAGCGACAGCGCCTGGCGCAGGGTCTTGGTGCGCTCGACGAACACCATGTCCGTGCGCGGGACCATCACCTCCCGGACCAGCGTGTCCCCGAGCTCGAAGACCGAGTGGATCATCGCCCGCTCCTGGTCCTCGATGACCTCGTTCTCCTTGGCGAGGTCGACCAGGTCGCGCAGCTCCGCCTCGGAGGCGAACGGTCCCTCCCGGAAGCCTCGCCCTGGGGTGAGCGCGTTGCCGACGAGGATCAGCAGGCGGGGCAGGGGTCCCAGGATCCTGGACAGCCGGTAGACCAGCGGCGCGGCGGCCAGCGCGACGGAGTCGGCGTGCTGGCGGCCCAGCGTGCGCGGCGAGACGCCGATCGCGACGTAGGACACCACGACCATTGCCGCGGCCGCGACGGCGAGAGCCTGCCAGCGTACGGCGAAGCGGTCGAGGCAGACGGTCGCCACCAGCACCGTCGCGACGAGCTCGCCGGCGACCCGCAGCAGGGTCAGGACGTTGAGGTAGCGGGCCGGGTCGGCCAGCACGTCGTGCAGGCGCCGGGCACCGGGGCGCTCCTCGGCGGCGAGCTCCTCGGCGCGGACCCGGGAGATGCGCGAGATCGCCGACTCCGCGCACGCCACGAGACCCGCGAAGCAGACCAGTACGCCGGCCAGGATCAGCAGCGAGAGGTCCTGACCCGTGCTCACGCGTGCGTCTCCCTCGTCGCGGCCGACCCCCGCCACGACGCGAGCAGCTCGCGTTGGAGGCGGAACATCTCCTGCTCCTCGTCGGGCTCGGCGTGGTCGTAGCCGAGCAGGTGCAAGATGCCGTGGGTGGCGAGCAGGTGGATCTCGGCCTCGACCGAGTGACCGGCCTGCGCCGCCTGATTGCGGGCCACCTCCGGGCAGATGACGACGTCCCCCAGCAGTCCCGGCTCGGATGGCTTGCCCTCGCTGCCCGGGCGCAGCTCGTCCATCTCGAAGCTCATGACGTCGGTAGGCCCTGGCTCGTCCATCCACTGCACGTGCAGCCGCTCCATCGTCCCCGGGTCGACGAGTACGACGGAGAGCTCCGCAAGCGGGTGGATGTGCATCGCCGCGAGGACGTGGGACCCGAGCGACATCAGCGCGGTCTCATCGACGGCGATTCCCGACTCGTTGTTGACATCGATGCTCATCGACGCCGCCTCACCACGCGCTTCGGGCGGGGCCGGTCACGGACGGCGCCCGCGCCGCTGCGGACCGCTCGGCGCGGACGCCTCGACCTGGGCGTCGTAGCGGCTGTAGGCGTCGACGATCTCGCTGACCAGGCGGTGGCGCACGACGTCGGAGCTCGACAGGCGGCAGAAGTAGACGTCGTCGACCCCGTCGAGGATGGCCTGGACCACGCGGAGGCCGCTCTGGGTGCCGCCGGGCAGGTCGACCTGCGTCACGTCACCCGTTACGACGATCTTCGAGCCGAAGCCGAGGCGGGTCAGGAACATCTTCATCTGCTCGGCGGAGGTGTTCTGCGCCTCGTCGAGGATGATGAACGCGTCGTTGAGGGTCCGCCCGCGCATGTAGGCCAGCGGGGCGACCTCGATCGTGCCGGCCGCCATGAGCCGCGGGATCGAGTCGGGGTCGATCATGTCGTGCAGGGCGTCGTAGAGCGGGCGCAGGTAGGGGTCGATCTTCTCGAAAAGCGTGCCCGGGAGGTAGCCGAGGCGCTCCCCCGCCTCGACGGCCGGACGGGTCAGGATGATCCGGTTGACCCGCTTCGCCTGCAGCGCCTGCACGGCCTTGGCCATGGCCAGGTAGGTCTTGCCCGTGCCGGCCGGGCCGATGCCGAAGACGATCGTGTGCTCGTCGATGGCGTCGACGTAGCGCTTCTGATTCAGCGTCTTCGGCCGGATCGTCCGACCGCGGTTGGACAGGATGTTGAGGGTGAGGACCTCGGCCGGTCGCTCCTCGGTCTCCGAGCGCAGCATCGCGACCGAGCGCTCGACCGAGTCGGCGGTCAGCGGCTGGCCCTTCCGCAGCACGGACACCAGCTCGGTGACCAGACGCTCGACGAGCGCGACCTCACCGGGGTCACCGGCAACCGTGATCTCGTTGCCGCGAACGTGGATCTCAACTTCGGGAAACGCCCGCTCGACCACGCGCAGGAGCTCGTCGGCCGGCCCGAGAAGGCTGACCATCGGTTGGCTCGCAGGAACGACGATCTTGGTCTGGGAGCGTGGGGACTCTGCCATGGGCTCGGCCGGTCGGCCTGCTCGCCCTGCCTTCCTGTCTCGGCGACGGATCCCTGTCATGCTACCCACGCGACCGCCGGATATCCGGCGGTCGAAGCGAGCTCCGCGTCAGCCCGGTGGCCACCGCATCGCCCGCCCACCGAGGACGTGGCCGTGCACGTGGAACACCGACTGGCCCGCATCCCGGCCGGTGTTGAACACCAGACGGTAGGAGCCGAGCCCTTCCTGCGCTGCCGCCTCCGCCGCCTCACGCACCAGCTCCCCCAGCAGCACCGGGTCGGCCGCCGCGAGCGCACCCACGTCGGCATGGTGATCGCGCGGGATCACCAGCACGTGCGTCGGCGCCTGCGGGCCGATGTCCCGGAAGGTGACCGTCCGCTCGCTCTCCCGGATCACCGTCGCCGGCAGCTCGCCGGCCGCGATCCGGCAGAACAGGCACTCCACACGCGCACCGTCCGCCATGGCAGCCCACCCTAGTCCTGCCCTCGGCGCACGCCGTGGCGGCACGTCTCCCGGACGACGTGCGGCCGAACACCCCGGAGGAGCTCCGGGAATGCGGTAAACCAGCCTGCGGGGGCGGGTGTCGTACGGGTGTGATGACAGCGATGGCGGTGCTCGCTCCGCGGCAGAGCGGAGGATGCACCGTCGTGGAGCGGGAGGAGACGTGGGACGCCGACGAGGCCGTCACCGCGCTCTACACCGCGCACTACCGGTCCCTGGTGCGCATGTCCGCCTTGCTGCTGCGCGACGTGGACGCCGCCGAGGAGGTCGTCCAGGACGCCTTCGTCGCCATGCACGGCGCCTGGCGACGGCTGCGTGACCCGGAGCGCGCTCTCGCCTACCTTCGCCAGACGGTCGTCAACCGGTCCCGGTCGGCGCTGCGGCGTCGGCGTACGGCGGAGCGCTACTCCCACCGGTCCTGCCGGATGCGCCGAGCGCCGAGCACGGCGCCCTCGGCGGGCTCGACACGATCGACATGATCCACGCCCTGCGGGCCCTGCCCGAACGCCAACGCGAGACGCTGGTGCTCCGTTACTACCTGGACTGAGGTCCATCGGCGTGTCTGCGCGTTGCTGCAGGTCAGAGGCAGTTTTGGCGGCCTGACGGGCCGTGGCGTTACGCCGCACACCGCTCTTAGTCAAGATACCGCGGTGTACGCTACCGGCATGTCGGCATGCCGCGAGTGTGAAGGGGGATCTCCCGCCTTCGGCTCGTGCCGACGCCGCTTACTGCTCGTCGGCCTGCCGCCAGCGCGCCTACCGCGAGCGTCAGCGCCTAGCCCGTGTCGAGCGCGAGGGACTCGCTGCCCTGGCGTACGTCATGCAGCTGGGTGATCTAACTAGCCGTAACGCGGCGCATCGGGCTAACCGTAACGGGCCGCGGGTGGACCAGTGATGACCCCCGACCTGCGACTCCTGCTCGAGTCCTGGGAGTTGGCGCTGCGCGCCGAGCGGAAGTCACCGCAGACCGTGAAGACCTACGGCGACGGCGTCCGGCGATTCCTGGCCTGGTGCGCCGCGGAAGACCATCCGGCGGTGCTCGACCGGGCCACGGTCAACGCCTTCGTCGCCGCGTTGCTCGAGGGCGGGGCCGAGCCCGCGACCGCCCGTTCCCGCCAGCTCGCGCTGCGGCGGTTCTCGGCGTGGCTGCTCGACGAGGGCGAGGCTGACGCCGATCACCTGCTCGGGTCCCGCCCGCCCAAGCTCGACACCAAGGTCGTCACCCCCCTGAGCGACGACCAGCTCCGCGCGATGATCGCCGCCTGTGCGGGGCCAGACATGCGGGACCGCCGGGACGAGGCCATCGTGCGGTTCATGGCCGAGACCGGCGCGCGGGCGGGCGAGGTTGTCGACCTCAACGTGTCCGACGTCGACCTGCGGGCGGGCACCGCGGTTGTGCGGCGGGGGAAGGGCGGCAAGGGCCGCATCGTGCCGTTCGGGCCGCAGACCACCCGAGCCCTCGACCGGTATCTCCGGGCACGCCGAGGGCACCGGCTCGCTGCCAGCGACGTCCTCTGGCTGGGGGGCGGTGGCAAGGCTTTCACCTACTACGCGCTGCACAAGTCGCCCGCCATGCGCGCCGGGCGCGCCGGCATCACCGACTTCCACCCGCACCGGCTGCGTCACACCGCTGCGCACCGCTGGCTGGCTGCTGGTGGTTCCGAGGGCGGCTTGATGACCGTGGCCGGCTGGACCCGCCCCGACATGCTCCTGCGCTACACGCGGGCACAGGCGGCCGAGCGAGCCGCTGCGGAGGCGCGGAAGCTGAACTTAGGAGACCTGTGACGAGAAGCAGAGATTGGCTCAGCGGACCGGCACGCGAGCCAGACGCAGCCGTCGTGTCACGACGGAAGGCTCGAGCGGCGCTTGCCGAGCGCGCAGCGGCACAAGTCGGCTTCCCGGCACCCCCGGCTCGCGTTCGACTCAATATCTGGTGCCCCTGTCGCCAGCCTCGGACCCGAGTCGGGCAGGTGGTCACGAGTCGCGACGGACTGCTCCTGATGACCTTGTTTGGGCGTAACGCTCTCGACAAAGTCGGTGCTCTCTCCGCGGGGTTCCTTGATGACGCCGTCGGCTTCTACTGCCGGTGCCCGCGCTGCCACAAAGGGCCGGTCAACCGTCAGCAGATGATGGTCGAGGTACGAGACGCCGTCACCGGCGGCAAGAACAACTACGTGATTGCGGACGACATGGCGTAGCTTGGTGCACAACGTCCGTGCGGTGTGCTTCAATACTGCGGAACTACACAACGGCGCCTGAGCCCGAGAAGAGCCGCCCCCAGACGTTGGCACCTGGGACCGACCCCCGGAGGGGCTGGTTCCGCATGCCCGATGAGCACTCCTCACTCAGAGCGCAGATTGCCGCGCACGAATCCTGGGCGAGAACTACCGACAGGGCCGCCCGCACGGCCCCCGCACGCGCAGAGTTCGACCGACGTTTCGAGCGCCAGGTTGACCCGGACGGTGTCCTCGAGCCGGCCGAACGTGCCCGCCGTGCCGGACATGCCCGCAAGGCCTTCTTTGCGCGCCTCACCCTCAAGTCGGCGCAGGCCCGTTCCCGCAAGGCCCAGGGCGGTGCTGCCGCATGAGTAGCCCCCCCACAGCACAAAGCCGCCCTGGCGGGGGCGGCCCTGAGGTCAGCAGCGGCGGCAGCGGCTTCGACGTTCCCAGGATAGACGACACC
>JALYMU010000132.1 GCA_030773595.1 Actinomycetota bacterium
CGAGTCGACCAGATGGAGGTCGAGGTCTCGACGGGCCAGGATCCGGGCGAGCTCCAGCCCGACGTGCCCGACTCCGAAGATCGCCACGGCGGGCACTACGGGCAGCGGCTCGAGCAGCACGGTCACCTCGCCGCCGCAGCACTGCACCCCGTGCTGGTAGGGCGCCTTGTTCGACACGGCCTGCGTCACGAGCTCGGGAGCGAGGAGTTCCTGCTCGAGCATCTCTCGTGCCCGCGTGATGGCCATGGCCTCGAGGTTGCCGCCGCCCACGGTGCCCCAGGTCTCGTCCGCGGCGACGACCATCTTCGCGCCGGCCTCACGCGGCGCGTGCCCCCGCACCGACGCGACCGTGACGAGCACGCCGGCGCGACGAGAGGCACGTAGCCGCTCGACCGCCTTCACCCACTCCACGACCCGCTCCTCACGCCCGCGACAAACGCTTCTGCACGCGCTCGGACAACGGCTCGATCGGCTCCGCGTCGGAGTCCGGCTGCTCCGGCTCGGACACCGGGAGAGCCCTGCTCCATATGGCCGTCCTGCCCGCTGCGGCGGGCCCGGTCGAGCGCCCAGAAGACCGCCTCCGGCGTGGCGGGGGAGGCGAGGTGGACGCTCGTCCCGGCCGGGCCGAACGCCGCGGCCGCCTGGCGCAGCGCCTCGCGCACGGAGAAAGCCAGCATCAGCGGGGGCTCGCCGACGCCCTTCGCGCCGTACGCCACTCCCTCCTCCGCCGCCTTGTCGAGCAGCGCGACGTTGAAGACCTGGGGCATCTCGGAGAAGCTCGGGAGCTTGTACGTGCTCGCCGCCTGCGTGGCCAGCCGTCCGCGCGTCGGGCGGTCGGTCTCGTCCCAGCGCAGGTCCTCCAGCGTCAGCCAGCCGGCGCCCTGCACGAACCCGCCCTCGACCTGGCCGAGGTCCACGAGCGGGGAGAGGCTGTCGCCGACGTCGTGGACGATGTCGACCCGGCGGATGACGTAGGCACCGGTGAACCCGTCCACCTCGACCTCGCACGCGGCCACGCCGTACGCGAAGTACTTGAACGGCTCGCCCTGCATCACCGAGGAGTCCCAGTGCAGGCCCTCGGTCCGGTAGAACCCCGCGGCCCACAGCTGCACGCGCTGGAAGTACGCCTGCTTCACGACCTCCTCCCAGGGCACGCGCTCGCTGGTGTAGGAGATGCCGCGGACCTCGCCGTCGCTGAACCGTACGTCGGCCGGGTTGATCCCCAGCCGGGCGGCGGCGACGACGGCGAGCCGCTCGCGGATCTGCTCGCACGCGTTCTTGACCGCGCCGCCGTTGAGGTCCGCGCCGGAGCTCGCCGCCGTGGCCGAGGTGTTCGGGACCTTGTCGGTGCGGGTCGGGGCCAGGCGGACCGTGCTCAGCGGCACCCCGAGGGCTGTCGCAGCGACCTGGATCATTTTCGTGTGCAGGCCCTGGCCCATCTCGGTGCCACCGTGGTTGATGAGCACCGACCCGTCCTTGTAGACGTGGACGAGCGCGCCGGCCTGGTTGAACGCCGTCAGGTTGAACGAGATGGCGAACTTCACCGGCGTGACGGCGAGGCCCCGCTCTTGGTGTGCGACGAGGACTCGTTGAAGCGGGCGATCTCCTCCGACCGCGCGAGGAAGTCGCTGGAGTCGAGGACCTGCTGCCAGGACACGGCGAGCCGCTCGGGGTGGCGCACGACCTGGCCGTACGGCGTGGCCTGGCCGGCGGAGTAAAAGTTGCGCCGCCGCAGCGCGGCCGCGTCCTGACCGAGCAGGGGTGCACAGCGGCCGCGGATGTCCTCGATGACGAGCATGCCCTGGGGCCCGCCGAAGCCGCGGAAGGCGGTCTGCGACGTCTTGTTCGTCTTCGCGATGCGGCCGTTCACCCGGACGTTCGGGATGAAGTAGGCGTTGTCGATGTGGCACAACGCCCGGGCCAGCACGGGCTCGGACAGGTCCAGGCTCCACCCGCCGTCGGAGGTAAGCGTCGCGTCGAGCGCCTGCAGGCGTCCCTCGCCGTCGAAGCCCACCCGCCAGCGCGCGTGGAAACCGTGACGCTTCCCGGTCATCGTCATGTCCTGCGTCCGGTTCAGCCGCAGGCGGACCGGCCGCCGGGTGAGGGTGGCGCCGAGAGCGGCGATGGCTGCGAAGCCGTGCGGCTGCATCTCCTTGCCGCCGAAACCGCCGCCCATGCGCAGGCACTGCACGGTGACCTCGGAGTTGTGCAGGCCGAGGACGTGGGCGACAATTTCCTGCGTCTCCGACGGGTGCTGCGTGCTGCTCTGGACGAACACCTGACCCGACTCGTCGACCTGCGCCAGCGCGCAGTGCGTCTCGAGGTAGAAGTGCTCCTGGCCGGAGAACTCGAACTCGCCGCTGAAGACGTGCTCGCTTGCGGCCAGCCCGGCCTCGACGTCACCGCGCTCCAAGTGCGGCTGCCCGCCCTGGAAGCTCCCGGCGGCCATCGCCTCCTGCAGCGTGACCAGCGAGGGGAGGGGTTCGTACTCGACCTCCACGGCGGCGGCCCCGAGGCGCGCGGCCTCGAGCGTCTCGCCCAGGACCCAGCACACGGCGTGGCCGTGAAACATGACCTCGTCGGGGAAGAGCGGCTCATCGTGCTTGACGCCGGCGTCGTTGACCCCGGGCACGTCCGCGGCGGTGAGCACGCGGAGGACGCCCGGAACCGTCAGGGCCGGCTCGGTGCGCAGCGACACCACGCGCGCGTGGGGCAGGGGAGCCTGGACGGGGAACGCGTGCAAGACGTCCTTGGTCCGCACCACGAGGTCGTCGGTGTAGAGCGCCTCGCCGGTGACATGGAGAGCGGCGCTCTCGTGCGGGACGGCGAGTCCGACGACCGGGTTGGCGGGCCGGTCCGAGAGGGCGCTCATGCCCCCACCTTCGCTGCCGTCGGGTTCTGTGCGTAGAGCTTGAGCACGGCCTGTCCCAGCATGGCTGACCGGTACGCCGCGCTGGCGCGGTGGTCGTCCAGGGGCGTGCCCTCGGTGGACAGGACCTCCGCGGCCCGGCGTGCCGTCTCGGCGGTCCACGGCGCGCCGGTGAGAGCCTCCTCGGTGGCGCGGGCCCGGATCGGCGTTGCGGCGACGCCGCCGAGCCCGATCCGCGCACGGGTCACGACGCCGTCGTCGACGTCCAGGGCGAAGCCGACGGCAACGCTGGAGATGTCGTCGAACCGGCGCTTCGCGATCTTGTGGAACGACGCGATCCGAGCCAGCGGAAGCGGGATGCGCACGGCGCGGATCAGCTCGCCCGTACGGCGGATGCTGCGGCGGTATCCGGTGAAGTAGTCCGCGAGCGGGACCTCCCGCTCTCCGGCCGTCGAGGCGAGGACGACGGTCGCGTCGAGGGCGAGCAGCGCCGGCGGCGTGTCGCCGATCGGCGACCCGGTCCCGAGGTTGCCGCCGATCGTGGCGCCGTTGCGAATCAGGCGCGAGGCGAACTGGGGGAAGAGCTGGCTCAGCAGAGGAACGCGTCCCTCGAGCCGGGTCTCCACCTCAGTGAGGCTCAGGGCAGCGCCGATCTCGATGCCGTCGGAGCCGACCGTGACCTGCCGCATCTCGGGCACCCGGTCGACCGCCACGACCAGGGCGGCTCGCGCACCGCGCAGGTTGACGTCGACGCCCCAGTCGGTGGAGCCCGCGACGAGCAGCGCGCCCGGATGCTCGTCGAGGAGCGAGATGGCTTCCGCGAGGTCGACCGGACGCACGAACGACGCGCCGTCGACGGACAGCCGCGTGGCCGGTGCCTCAGGCGGTGGCTGGTCGCGCCGCGCGGCGAGCGGGTCGTCGGCCGGGGGCTGGGCCAGCGCGAAGGCGGCGTCGCGGATGGGCCGGTATCCCGTGCACCGGCAGAGGTTCCCGCTCAGGGCGTGCAGGTCGAACCCGTTGGGTCCGTACAGGTGTGCACTGCCGTCCTCGGCGTAGTGCGCGGGGCTGTCTCCGCAGCGGTTCGGGCGGTAGTACTCGGCCGCCATGCTGCAGGACGAACCCGGGAGTGCAGTAGCCGCAGTGCGAGCCGCCACGGACGGCCATCTCCCGCTGCACCGGGTGCAGGTCCCTCGACGTCCCCAGACCCTCCGCCGTCACGATCTCCTGCCCGTCGAGCGCCGCGACCGGCACGAGGCAGGCGTTCAGCGCCGTCCACTCGGTGGCGCTGCGGGTGCCGGGACGGGCCACCAGCACCGAGCAGGCACCGCAC
>JALYMU010000133.1 GCA_030773595.1 Actinomycetota bacterium
CAGCTCACCCGCGTGCGGGGTCAGCAGGGTCGGCGCGGGGCGGCCGGGCCGCAGGTGTCGCAGCCCGTCGGCGTCTACGACGGCCGGGAGCTCGGATGCGAGGGCCTGGCCGGCCCGCTGCGCCGCCTCGTCCGCCTCGCCGAGGCCGGAGCCGACGACCCACGCCTGGACTCGGCCCACGCCGTGCACCGCCTCCGGCCAGGCGTGCCGGACGAGGCCAGTCGGCGCGTCCGGACCGACGTAGCGGACCATCCCGGCGCCCGTGCGCAGCGCTCCGCCGACGCAGAGGACGGCGGCTCCGGGATAGGTGTCCGACCCGGCCGCGACACCGACCACGCCGCGGCGGTACTTGTCACTTGCCCGGCCCGGGACGGCGAGCAGGTCGCCGACGTCGACGTCCTCGAGCGCCTCCAGCGCCGGGTCCGGCAGGACGTGTTCCAGCCCGATGTCGACGAGCTCCACCTCGCCCGCCAGATCGGCACCGGGGTCGACCAACAGCCCGGGCTTGAACGTCCCGAAGGTCACCGTCACGTCCGCCCGGACAGCCTGCCCCGCGACCGCGCCGGTGTCGGCGTCCACGCCGCTCGGGACGTCGACGGCGACGACGAGACCGCCGCCGTGCGCCACCCGCTCGTAGACCGCGACCGCGTCGGGGCGCAGGCCCCCGCGGCCCCCGATCCCGACGATGCCGTCGAGGACGAGGTCAGCGGGGCGGCGCGCGGGCGCACCGCGAGGGTCTCGCACCACGGAGCCGCCTGCGCGCTGCAGCGCCGCGAGACCACCCTCGTGCGCGCGGGAGCCGATCACCCACGCCTCCACCCGGGCGCCGCGGTCGGCGAGGAGCGCCCCGGCGTACAGCGCGTCGCCGCCGTTGTCCCCGGAGCCGACGAGCAGGACCACCCGGCGTCCGCGCACCCGCCCGAGGCGGCGGACGCACGACGTGGCGAGTCCCGTCGCGGCGCGGGCCATCAGCGTGCCGTCGGGCAGACCGGCCCGCGCCCGCCCCTCGGCGGCGCGGACCTGGTCCGCAGTGTGGGCGGTCCTCACCGGGCCGAACCGTCGCAGGTCATGACGCGTCACCCTCGGCGACCACGACGGCGGAGGCGATGCCGGCGTCGTGGCTCATCGACACGTGCCACCGACGTACGCCGAGACGCTCCGCGAGATCGGCCACCGTCCCCGTCACGGTCAGCTCTGGGCGGCCACCCGAGACCCGGCGCACCTCCGCGTCGGTCCAGCGCAGGCCGACCGGGGCGCCGAGCGCCTTGGCCACCGCCTCCTTGACCGCAAAGCGGGCCGCGAGGGAGGCCAGCGGAAGGGCGCGCTCGGTCTCGGTGAAGAGCCGCTCGCGCAGCCGGGGCGTGCGTTCGAGGGTGGCGCTGAAGCGGGCGATGTCCACGACGTCGATGCCGACTCCGACCACCACGTCTCCACCCTGCCATGCCGGGCGCTGACGTCGGGTCCCGCACCCCGGGCGTGGCCGGCCGCGCGGGACCCGGCTCGCCGTTGAGCCGGGTCCCGCGTCGGGCCAGGTGCGCCGTTGAACCTGGCGGTGTCCGCGCCTACCGGCGACGGCTCGCCGCGAACGGACCGGACGCTAGTGCGCGCGCCACAGATCCGCAGGCGTGAGAGCGCTCCGCCGGGAAATCTTCACTCGACTGTGACGCTCTTCGCCAAGTTGCGTGGCTGGTCGACGTCGAGGCCCTTCGTCAGTGCCAGCTCGCAGGCGAAGACCTGCAGCGGGATGGTCGCCACCAGCGGCTGGAGCAGGGTCGGGGTCGCCGGCACGCGCAGCAGCGTGTCGGCGTACGGCACGACCGCCTCGTCACCCTCCTCGGCGATCACGATCGTGCGCGCCCCGCGGGCGCGGATCTCCTGGATGTTGCTGACGATCTTGTCGTGCAGCACGCTGCGCCCGCGCGGCGAGGGCACCACGATGACGACCGGGAGACCCTCCTCGATGAGCGCGATCGGCCCGTGCTTGAGCTCGCCGGCCGCGAAGGCCTCGGCGTGCATGTAGGCGAGCTCCTTGAGCTTGAGCGCGCCTTCGAGCGCCACCGGGTAACCGACGTGCCGGCCGAGGAAGAGCACGGCCTTCGCATCGGCGAGGCTGCGGGCCAGCTCGCGCACGGGTGAGACCGTCTCCAGTACGGCCTCGACCTTGTCCGGCACCGTGGCGAGCTGCTCCACGACGTCGACGATCTCGTCGCCCCACTTCGTACCGCGAACCTGAGCGAGGTAGAGCCCCACCAGGTAGCAGGCGACGATCTGGGTGAGGAACGTCTTGGTCGCCGCCACCCCGACCTCGGGCCCGGCGTGGGTGTAGAGGACCGCGTCGGACTCGCGTGGGATCGTCGAGCCGTTGGTGTTGCAGATCGCGATGACGCGGGCCTTCTGCGCCCGCGCGTGGCGGACCGCCATCAGCGTGTCCATCGACTCGCCAGACTGGGAGATCGCGACGACCAGCGTGCCGCGGTCGACGATCGGGTCGCGGTAGCGGAACTCCGAGGCGACGTCGACCTCGCAGGGGATGCGGGTCCAGTGCTCGATGGCGAACTTCGCGATGAGACCGGCGTGGTACGACGTGCCGCAGGCGATGATGATGACCTTGTCGACGTCGCGGAGGTCCTCGTCGGACAGCCGCATCTCGTCCAGCGAGAGGGTCGTGCCGGTGAGCCGGCCGAGGAGCGTGTCGGCCACCGCGCGCGGCTGCTCGGCGATCTCCTTGAGCATGAAGTAGTCGTAGCCGCTCTTCTCGGCGGCCGAGGCGTCCCAGTCGACGTGGTAGGCCTTGGTGTCGGCGGGGTCCCCGTCGAAGGTCGTCACGGTGACACCGTTGCGGCGCAGCTCGACGACCTGGTCCTGGCCGAGCTCGAGAGCCTCGCGGGTGTGGGCGATGAAGGCGGCGACGTCGGAGGCGAGGAAGTTCTCTCCCTCGCCCAGACCGACCACGAGCGGTGAGTTGCGGCGGGCGCCGACGACCACGTCCGGTGACCCGGTGTGCACGGCGACGAGGGTGAACGCGCCCTCGAGGTCCCGGGAGACCCGGCGCATCGCCTCGGCGAGGTCCGCCTCGCCCGCGCCGTCCGTACCCGGGCCGATGGCGCGCAGCTGCTCCTCGAGCAGGTGCGCGACGACCTCGGTGTCGGTCTCCGAGCTCAGCTCGTGCCCGCGCGACTCCAGCTGGGCCCGCAGTGCGGCGAAGTTCTCGATGATCCCGTTGTGCACCACGGCCACCGACCCGGCGCAGTCCTGGTGGGGGTGGGCGTTGGGGTCGTTCGGCGCGCCGTGCGTCGCCCAGCGGGTGTGCCCGATCCCGGTGGTGCCGGCCGACAGCGGCTGCGCGTCGAGCGCCGCCTCGAGGTTGGCGAGCTTGCCGGCCTTCTTCTCGCTCTCGAGCTTGCCGTCGGCGAGCAGCGCGACGCCGGCGGAGTCGTAGCCGCGGTACTCCAGCCGGCGCAGTCCCCCGATGACGACGTCGACGGCCTGCTGGTTCCCGACGTACCCGACGATGCCACACATGGTCTCCAGGGTAACGGCGTGGCGCGGGCGGTGCCGGAGCCGCGGCGGGCATCACCCTGATGGCCGTGTCGACGCGGCGACCTGACCGCCGAGCGCCGGCGAGTCACCCCGATGGGCGCTCGTGCCGCACGGGGTCGCGCCTCGACACAGACGGCATGACCCATCGCATCGGTCCCACGGCGGGCACGCCCTCACTCCGCGGCCGCTCCGCTCGCCGCGCAGCCGTCGCGGCGCTGGCGGCCCTCGCTGTCGCTGCCACAGCACAGCCCTCGCCGGCGTCGGCCGCGGACGACACCCCGCGGACGGTCACCGTGGCGGGCACCGTCGCCCAGGTCTTCGTCCACGCGTCGCCCGGCGACGCGGCGCACGACCCGGACGGCACGACCGGATTGGGCGGAGACACCGACGACCACGCCGCGCACGACCACGGGTCCGAGGACGCTCAGCCCCCTGCACCGGGCGAGGTGGAGACCGTCACGATGGTCGAGGTCGACGGCCGACTGCTGGACGTCCCGGCGTCGGAAGCAGCGGGTCTCGTCGCGAACCAGGAGGTGGAGGTCACCGTCACGGCATCTGCCGACGCGGCCGACGAGGAGGCGGCTGTCACGGCGGTCCTCGAGGGCGAGGGCGCCGTCGCTGACGTCGAGGCCACTGAGCCCGCAGCAGCGGTGATGAAGCCAGAGATGTCCGGGCCGCACACGCTTACCGTGCTCCCCGTCTACTGGTCGGCTCCCGACCGGCAGACCCAGCAGTCCCTCGCCAACCTCGCCGCGGAGACGGCGACGTACTGGACCGAGCAGACCGGCGGCCAGCTGACCATGGCCGCGACGGCGCGCGACTGGGCCCGCATCCCCGACCCGGGCTCGTGCGACGCCTACGCGATCTACAACTCTGCGCTGAGCGCTCACGGGTTGGCCGCGCCGGCATCGCACCGCGAGCACGTGCTGGTCTACTTCCCGCGCCGCGCGGACTGCTCGTGGGCAGGCCTCGGTCAGGTGCGCGGGCCGATCACCTGGCTCAACGGCTACGCGACGCTGCGCGAGAGCGGGCACGAGATCGGGCACAACCTCGGTCTGGGCCACGCCGGCTCCCTGCGCTGCACCGACGGCGCAGGCGTGCAGGTCGTCCGGTCGACGACGTGTTCCCGGCTCGGGTACGGAGACCGGACCGACGTGATGGGCGGCAACGACGCCGGCAACCTCAACACCGCGTTCGCGGACCATCTCGGCGTCCTCGAGGCCACGACCGTCAGACCGGGCACGCGCGCGGTCGTGGACCTCGCCCCCGTGGAGCAGGTCGACGCACACCGCGCCGTCCGTATCCCGCTGGGGACGTCGACCCTGTACGTCGAGCTGCGCCGCAACGCCCGGCGCGACGTCATCGCCGGCGCCAACTGGGCCGGAGTGCAGATCCGCGAACGTCTCGACGGACAGAGCTACCCCGACACCCGGTTGCTCGACCTCAAGCCCGAGCTCGCCTACGACCACGCGTCGCCCTCGATGTCGCCGGCGATGCTCTGGCGGGTCCCCGAGCACGACGTCGTGATCGCCGTACGCCACATCGGCGCGGACAGCGCACGCGTCGACATACGTCCCGCGGGCAGCGACGCAACGGCGCCGAGGCCAGTCTCCGTGACGAGCCCGCGGCCCGGAGCAGTCACCTCCACGGTCCCGGCCGTGGCCTGGAGCGAGAGCGACGACGCACAGTCCGGAGTCGCGGCGTACCGCGTCGTCGTCGACGGCACCCCGGTCGCCTGGACCGCCGCCGACACGCTGCGCGCCCTTCCGCCCGCGCCGCTCAGCGAGGGTGCCCACACCGTCCGCGTCGACGCCGTCGACGCGGCAGGCAACGCCGCCGTCGGCACGCCCACGACGTTCACCGCGTCCGCCTCGGCGGGCGCCCCGGCCGAGGTCACCTCGCCGTCGTGGTGGAAGACCGTCTCCGGGCCGTTCACGGTGTCCTGGTCGCGCGGTCCAGGCGCCACGGAGCCCGAGGCCTACCGCGTGCTGATCGACGGCACTGTCGTCGCCACGGCGCCTGGGACCTCCCGGTCCGCCCTTGTCACGGACCTTCCGGCCGACGGGGGGCACGAGCTGAGGGTGGATGCCGTCGGCTCCGACGGAGGAGCCGTCACCGGGAGGAGCAGCTACCTGCGGGTCCACCGGAGCGTCCCGTCCGCCCCCCGGATCACGAGCCCGACCGAGAAGCTGGTGGCCGGGCCCGCCGTCGAGGTTGAGTGGGAGCCCACCGTGGACTCGGAGCCGGGCGTGCAGAGGTACGAGATTCTCCTCGACGGCCACTACACCGGCATCGGAAGCCTTCCCGCGGACGCGCGCTCCGCTGTCGTCCACAACGTGTACGGCGAGGCTGTCGTGACCGTCGTCGGATTCACGAGCCGCGGTGCGACCTCGTGGGACGAGACGACGGTGCGCACCGACCCGACGCCTCCGACCGCCCCGGTCGTGACGGCACCCAGGACGGGATGGCTGCCCGGGACCGCGACCATCTCGTGGTCCGCGGCGCAGGACGCGGAGTCGGGGATCGCCACGCAGACAGTGCTCATCGACGGCGTCCCCGCCGCGGAGGTGGCGGGCTCAGCACGGTCCGCGGTCGTCTCCCTCAGCGCGGGCTGGCACCGACTCGAGGTGACCGCCGTTAACGGTGTCGGATGGCGCACGACCTCGGACAGAATCGGGGTGATGACGGACACCGTGGCACCGCGCGCGGCGCGTCCCGCCGTACGGCTGCGCGCCGGCGACGGGAGGGCCGGGGTCCCGGTGTCGGTCTCCACCACCGCGACCGACGACTCCTCCGGCATGTGTGACCTGACCCTGACGGCAGGCGGGCGTGCGGTCGCGCGGGCCCAATCCGGTTTCCTCGCGGACACGGTCGTGCCCGCGGACCGCGCGACGGTGTACGGCAGGACGGCGCGCGACTGCGCCGGCAACGCGGCTGTCGCGGCTCAGACCACGGTCACGCCGCAGACCGTCACAGAAAACGGCGGGACGTACGCGGGTGCATGGAAGACGGCACAGGCGACCGGTCTGATCGGCGGAGTCGAGCGGCGCACCACCCAGGCGGGCGCCAAGGTCAGCTTCACCTTCACCGGGTCGCAGGTCGCCTGGGTCGGCACGCGGTCGAGCCGGACCGGCGTCGCCCGGGTCTACCTCGACGGCCGCCGGGTGGCGACGATCGACACGGTGGCCGGCACCCGCGCGTACCGCCAGGTTCTGTGGGCCCGGCGCACGACGCGCGGCACGCACACGGTCACGATCGTCAACGCGGCCACGTCGGGGCGTTCCACCGTCACGGTCGACGGCTTCTTCACCATCCCCTGACGCCGCCGCTCGCGGGGCCCGGACCGGACCGTCCGGGTCCCGCGTGGCATCGTGAGCGCCGTGCACGTCGCCCCGGACACCCGGCCCACGACGCCGTGGGTCGAGATGGACCGTGCGGCGTGGAGCCGCCTGCGCGACTCGAGCCCGCTGCCGTTGAGCGCCGACGACCTCGAACGCGTCCGCGGCCTCGGTGAGCGGGTCGACCTGCGCGAGGTCGAGGAGGTCTACCTGCCGCTGTCGCGGTTGGTCAACCTGCGAGTGGCGGCGGCCAAGCACCTGCGTACGGCGACGAGCACGTTCCTCGGCGAGGACGTCGCGCCCACGCCGTACGTCGTCGGCATCGCCGGCTCGGTCGCCGTCGGGAAGAGCACCACCGCGCGCGTGCTGCGCGAGCTGCTGGCGCGCTGGCCGGACCATCCGCGGGTCGAGCTCGTCACCACCGACGGCTTTCTTCTCCCGAACGCCGAGCTCGAGCGCCGGGGCCTCCTTCATCGCAAAGGCTTCCCCGAGTCCTACAACCAGCGGGCCCTGCTGCGGTTCGTGGCGGAGGTCAAGGCGGGGCGCGGCGAGGTATGTGCACCCATCTACTCCCACCTCGCCTACGACGTGCTGGCCGACCAGCGCATCGTCGTGCGTCGCCCCGACATCCTGCTCCTCGAAGGTCTCAACGTCCTGCAGCCGCCCCGACCCCGCGCCGACGGGCGCACCGGCGTCGCCGTCAGCGACTTCTTCGACCTCGGGGTGTACGTCGACGCCCGCGTCGAGGACGTGCGGCGCTGGTACGTCGAGCGGTTCCTCACGCTGCGCGGGACGGCGTTCGCGCAGCCCACGTCGTACTTCCACCGCTACGCGGGCCTCGACGACGCCGAGGCCGTCGCGACCGCCGAGCGGATCTGGCGCGAGATCAACGAGGTCAACCTCGTCGAGAACATCGCCCCGACGCGGGCACGGGCGACCGTCGTGCTGCACAAGGGCAGCGACCACGCCGTACGCCGGGTCCGGCTGCGCAAGGTGTGAGCCCTCGGCGTACGCGCGGCGGACGACACCCGGCGGCTCGCCGCGCGGCGTGCGAACCGGGGCGGTGTCCGGCGCCGTCGAGGGCTCAGGACGCCGCGACGGCCAGGTGGGCCCGGACCTCACCGGCAAGCCGCTCGGCGACGGCTCGTGCCTGCTCCGCCGTGGTCGCCTCGACCATCACGCGGACGAGCGCCTCGGTACCGCTCGGCCGCAGCAGCACCCGCCCGGTCTCCCCGAGCTCGGCCTCGGCCGCGGCAACGGCATCCCGCAGGGGCGCGCACGAGTCGACCCGCGAGCGGTCCACCTCGCGGACGTTGACCAGCACCTGCGGCAGCCGCTCCATCACCCCCCTCAGCTGCGCGAGCGGACGTCCGGTCGCCGCCATCCTGGCCAGCAGGTGCAGCGCCGTGAGGACGCCGTCGCCGGTCGTGGCGTGCTCGAGCAGGACGACGTGACCGGACTGCTCGCCGCCGAGGGAGTAGCCGCCCGCGTGCATGGCCTCGAGGACGTAGCGGTCGCCCACGCCGGTCTCGACGATACGAATCCCCTCGCGCTGCATCGCGAGCTTGAAGCCCAGGTTGGACATCACCGTGACGACGACCGTGTCGTCGAGGAGTGTCCCTGCCTCGCGCATCGCGAGCGCCAGGACGGCCAGGATCTGATCACCGTCGACGATCCGCCCCGTCGCATCGACCGCGAAGCAGCGGTCGGCGTCCCCGTCGTGGGCGACACCGGCGTCCGCACCGTGGGCGACGACGGCCTCCTGCAGCCGATCGAGATGGGTGGAGCCGTAGCCGTCGTTGATGTTGAGCCCGTCGGGCTCCGCGCCGATCGTGACGACGGTCGCGCCGGCGCGACGCAGCGCCTCGGGCCCGACCCACCAGGCAGCCCCATGGGCGCAGTCGATGACGATTTTCAGTCCGTCCAGGCGATGCGGCAGGGCGGCGAGCAGGTGCTCCACGTAGCGCTCCCGCCCGTCGTCGTACGGCGTCACACGGCCGACGCCCGCACCGACCGGGCGCTGCCACTGCTCTCGCATCCTCGCCTCGACGGCGTCCTCGACGGCGTCGGGAAGCTTGTGCCCTCCGCGGGCGAAGAACTTGATCCCGTTATCCGGCATGGGATTGTGGGACGCGGAGAGCATCACGCCGAGGTCGGCGCGCAACGCGCCGGTGAGGTGCGCGATGGCGGGCGTCGGGAGGACACCGGCGTCGAGGACGTCGACGCCGGCGCTGGCCAGGCCGGCCAGCACGGCGGCGGAGAGGAACTCGCCGGACACGCGCGTGTCGCGGCCCACGACGGCGCGGGGCCGGTGGCCCTCGAACGCTCCCGCGTCGCCCAGCACGTGCGCAGCCGCCACGGACAGGTCCAGCACGAGCTCCGCGGTGAGGTCCCCGTTGGCGACCCCGCGGACGCCGTCGGTCCCGAACAGACGTCCCATCTCGACCTCCTCCTCGGCCACCGATGGCGGCGCTCCGTGCCCCGTCACGGCTGTGCCCCGGGGATCTGATGAACCCCGGGGCACACGACACGCCCTGCCAGGCGCCGCAACAGCGGCGCGACGCGTCAGCGCTTGCTGTACTGAGGGGCCTTGCGGGCCTTCTTCAGACCGTACTTCTTCCGCTCCTTGGCCCGCGGGTCGCGGGTGAGGAACCCGGCCTTCTTCAGCGACGGCCGGTTGGCCTCGACGTCGATCTTGTTCAGGGCGCGGGCGATGCCGAGGCGCAGCGCACCGGCCTGGCCGGAGACGCCGCCACCGCTGATGCGGGCGATGACGTCGTAGGCGCCCTCCATCTCCAGCGTCCGGAACGGCTCGTTCACCAGCTGCTGGTGCACCTTGTTGGGGAAGTACTGCTCCAGCGGGCGCCCGTTGACCAGCCACCGGCCGGAGCCGGGGACCAGGCGCACCCGTGCGATGGCCTGCTTGCGCCGACCCGTCGCGCCGCCGGGGGCGGTGACGGCGGGGCGGGTGTCGGCGGCCGTGACGGGAGCGGACTCGCTCGTGTACTCCGTCATCGCGTCGTCGGCGGTGTCGACAGTGGTCTCAGCCACGGTTCTCCTCGTACTCGTCTGCGTGCGGTTCGCCGTGGCCTACTGCGCGACCTGGGTGATGGCGTAGGGGGTCGGCTGCTGGGCCTGGTGCGGATGCTCCGGACCGGCGTAGACCTTGAGCTTGCTCAACATCTGCCGGCCGAGCGTGTTGTGCGGCAACATCCCCTTGACGGCCTTCTCGATGGCCCGCTGCGGGTTCTTGTCGAGCAGGTCGGTGTAGCGCACCGACCGCAGACCGCCCGGGTAGCCGGAGTGGCGGTAGGCGAGCTTCTGCTCCCGCTTGTTGCCGGTCAGCGCCACCCGTCCGGCGTTGACCACCACGACGAAGTCGCCGGTGTCCACGTGCGGCGCGTACATCGGCTTGTGCTTGCCCCGCAGGAGCTGGGCGACCTGGCTGGCCAGGCGGCCGAGGACGACGTCGCTGGCGTCGATGACGTGCCACTGACGCTGGACGTCGCCGGCCTTCGGGGTGTACGTGCGCACAGACCTAGCCTTCGTTTGGTGATCGGAGGGTGCGGATTGCCGCCCGCCAGGTGCTCGGACGGGCGGCGGTGCGCGCCGGCCAAAGCCGAAAACGCGCAACGACCGGTCAGGATACCGGCCGTCCGCGGGGAGGGTCAAAATGAGTGGTGGGGTGTCCCGGCGCCCGGCGTGCCGCACCACGGCTGCGCCGGGGTCGTGCGCCGGCGCGCGTCACGGCGGAGCCGGTCAGGACCGCCGGCGTCCGAGCACGACCGCACGCAGCTCGTCGAGCGCCTGCTGCTGGGCCCGCACCAGCGCGGTGAGGTCCTCCACCCGCTCGCGCAGGTCGCTGTCCGCGTCGAGGTTGGAGTCGTGGTGGGAGTCGCGGTCGGCAGAGCGTGGGACCGTCCGGGCGGACAGCGGCCGACGCGCGGGACCGGCGAGGACGACGAGGCGGTCGCCGCAGGGCTCGCGCGGGTCACAGGAGCTCATTCCACGGCCTTCCGGCTTGTCGGGACGGGTGTCCGGCGTGCGGGTCGGGCGATGTCCACGCGCAGGCCCTGACGGACGTCGGGCAGAGCTGCTGCCGGCCTCCGG
>JALYMU010000134.1 GCA_030773595.1 Actinomycetota bacterium
CCGACCCGGTCTAACGGTACGTCCTTCCCGTGGGGCGGCGGCGGGGCCGCCGGAGGCGTTCAGTACGTCCGTGCGGCCGGCCGCCGTGGCCGGGCCGTTGTCCGTGGCGGGGCCGCCGGCGACGCTCCGGGGTAGGCATCGGCGGCATCGCCCTGCGCGTCGCGGACGATCCCACTGTGCGCCGGCGCTCCGGCCAGATGGTGGCGGGTCATCACGCGAGCGACCAGCACGCCGACGAGCGCGAGCGCGAGCGTGGCCTCGGCTGCGCCCCCGAGGGCCGCGGCGCAGCTGAGCGCGAGTGCCTGCACGGCGTACGACAGCTATGCCCGGCTGACGCCGAGCGCCGCCGCCTCCCCGCCGCGCCGACCGTGCGCTGCGGGGGGCCGGGCGGCCGGCGCGACGTGCGAAGGATTCGTCATGCATGTAACCGAGCTCGTCATGCGGCCGCTGGCCGACGCGTTCATGTCCGTCGGCGTGCCGGTGGCGGTCCTCGTCGGCCTCGCCGGGGTGCTCCAAGTCCGCTCCGGGGACCGGGTACGCCGGTGGCTGCTGGCCCACTCATGCCTCGGCCCGCTCGTCGGCGCGCTGCTCGCAGTCACCCCGGGCTGCGGTGTGGAGATTGCTCTCATGCCCCTCTACATCGGCGGGGGCATCACCTTCGGGACGGTCGTCGCCGCGCTGACCGCCACGATGGGCGACTCCGCGTTCGTCCTCATCGCCGCGGACCCGCAGGCGGCACTTGCCGTCCATGCACTCCTGCTCGGAGTCGGCATCCTCGCCGGCTACACGGTGAGCGCGGCAGCCGGCGGGGGCACGCCGTACCGGCGCATCCGGAGGGTCCTGGGCACTGACATCGTCACGGCGGCTCCCCGCGGGAGCGGGTCGTCCGCCCGGTCCTGCGCCGCGGCTACCCCGAACCGCGGGCCTAAGCCGGCGCCGCCGTGGTGGCGCGCCGGCCCTGCCCGCCGTCCGCGGCTACTCGCCCGTGCCGGTGACCTGGCTCTCCTGCGCGTCGCGGGCCTGTGCCCGGAGCGCGCGGGCCACGCCGTCGCGGGACTCGACCACCAGACGCCGCAGCGCCGGCACCGCCTCGGTTGTCGTCGCCAGCCAGTCGTCCGTGCGGTCGACGACCGCCTGGTCCGCGAGCAGCGTCGGGTAGAAGCCGATCACGATGTTCTGCGCGGTCTCGTTGGTCCGCTTGGCCCACACGTCGGCGATGACGTCGAAGTAGCGGTCGACGAACGGGCGGAGGAGCTCCCGCTGGTCTACCTGGCCGAAGCCGCCGATGGTCGCGGTCTGCAGGGCGTTGGGCAGGTCGTCACGCTCGACGACGGCCGCCCACGCCTCCTCCTTCGCCTCCGGCGTCGGGCGAGCCGCGCGGGCAGCGGCCGCGTGCCGCTGCCCGGTGGCGGTGTTGTCCCGCGCGAGCTCGGCCTCGATGTCGGCGTCGCCGGCGCGGCCGGTGGCCACGAGCCGATGCAGCAGGTGCCAGCGCAGGTCGGTGTCGATGTCCAGACCGTCCAGGGCGGTGGTGCCGTCGAGCAGTCCACGCACCACGTCGAGGTGCTCGTCACTCGACGCCGCGGACGCGAAGGCGCGGACGAACTGCAGCTGCTGGTCGCTCGCCGGCCCGGCGGCCCGCATCAGGCGCTCCATGGCGTCGGCGATCCGCCGATCCGCCTCCTCGCGGTAGTCCGGCGCGACGTAGAGCGCCGCCACTGACTCGACCTGCCGCAACAGGGTCCGGGTGACCGAGCTGTCGGTCTCCGCGCCGATGCCCTCGAGGACCAGCGTGAGGTAGTCACGCCCGGCCATCTCGGCGTCGCGCGTCATGTCCCAGGCCGCGCCCCAGCACAGCGTGCGCGCCAGCGAGTCGCGGAACCTCGTGATGCCGGTCAGGACAGTGCGCAGGGAGCGCTCGTCAAGGCGGATCTTGGCGTAGGCGAGGTCGTCGTCGTTGAGCAGGACGAGGTCGGGCTGGGTCTCGCCCACGAGGTCGTCCACGCTCGTGCGCGGACCCGAGATGTCCAGCTCGACCCGGCGCCGGAGCACGAGGCCCTCCTCGCCCAGGTCGTAGAGACCGACGGCGAGCCGGTGCGAGCGCAGCGTCGGCCACTGCTCCGGGGCTTCCTGCACGATCGTGAAGGAGGTGAAGCGGCCCTCGCCGTCAACCGAGAAGTCGGGGCGCACGGTGTTGACCCCGGCGGTCTCGAGCCACTCCTGTGACCAGGCCTTCAAGTCGCGGCCCGAGGTCTGCTCGAGCTTGCCGAGGAGGTCCGCCAGCGTCGTGTTGCCCCACTCATGGGCCTTGAAGTAGGCGCGGATGCCCTCGAAGAACTCCTCGCGGCCGACGTAGGCCACGAGCTGCTTGAGGACCGAGGCGCCCTTGGCGTAGGTGATGCCGTCGAAGTTGACCTCGACGTCCTCGAGGTCGTTGATGTCCGCGGCGATCGGGTGCGTGGACGGGAGCTGGTCCTGGCGGTAGGCCCACGTCTTCTCGGCGTTGGCGAAGGTCGTCCAGGCGCTCTTCCACCGGGTCGCCTCGGACTGGCAGAGCACGCTCGCAAAGGTCGCGAAGGACTCGTTGAGCCAGAGGTCGTCCCACCACTGCATGGTGACGAGGTCGCCGAACCACATGTGGGCGAGCTCGTGCAGAATTGTCTCGGCGCGGCGCTCGATGAGCGCGTCCGGGACCTTGGAGCGGAAGACGTAGTCCTCGAGGAAGGTCACGCAACCGGCGTTCTCCATGGCGCCGGCGTTGAACTCCGGCACGAACAGCTGGTCGTACTTCTCGAACGGGTAGGCGTAGTCGAACAGCTCGCCGAAGAAGTCGAACCCGAGCTTGGTGACGTCGAGGATCTCCTCGGCGTCGAGGAACTGCCCGAGTGAGGCCCGGCAGAAGACGCCCATCGGGATGGTGCGGCCGTCTGCGAGACGGTGCTCGCCCCGGACCGCGTGGTAGGGCCCGGCGACCAGCGCCGTGATGTAGGACGACATGCGCGGCGTCGGGTCGAAGGTCCACGTCGCGACGCCGTCGCGGCCCTCGACGGGCTGCGGGTCCGGTGTGGGGGAGTTTGAGACGACCTGCCAGTGCTGCGGCGCCGTCACCGTGAACGCGTAGGTCGCCTTCAGGTCGGGCTGCTCGAAGACCGCGAACATGCGGCGGGAGTCGGCGACCTCGAACTGTGTGTAGAGGTAGACCTCGCCGTCGACCGGGTCGACGAAGCGGTGAAGTCCCTCGCCGGTGTTCATGTACTGGCAGTCCGCGACGACGTGGAGCCGGTTGTCGGCGGCCAGGTCGTCCAGAGCGATGCGCGTGCCGTCGAAGACCTCGGACGCGTCGAGTGCCCGACCGTTGAACGTGATCTCGTGCACGGCCGGCGCGACGAGGTCCACGAACGTCGAGCTGCCAGGCTCGGAGGTGGAGAAGCTGACGGTCGTCGTCGACCGGAACGTCCGCTCGCCCGTCGTCAGGTCGAGCTCGACGTCGTAGCGGTCCACCGTCAGCTGGCCGGCGCGCTCCCGCGCCTCGGCTCGGGTGAGGTTCATGCCTGGCACTGCGCGCTGCTCCTTCGCGGGAAACACGTCACCGCGGGCGTCGGCCGCGACCCTGGCATCCTCCCACGGCCGGCAACTCGGTGCCGCGGCACTGTGGACGCCGGAGGGAACATCGCGACGTCGGCTCGGGTTGCTGCCGTGGACACGACCGCGCTTGGAGGAGCAGCCCATGACCGACCGCCGTACCGCCCACTTCTGGTTCGACCCCATCTGCCCGTGGGCCTGGATGGCCTCGCGGTGGATGCTCGAGGTCGAGAAGGTGCGTCCGGTCGACACCGAGTGGCACGTCATGTCGCTGGCCTACCTCAACGACGGCCGGGACCTGCCCGAGGACTACCGCGAGATGATGGACCGGGCGTGGGCGCCGGTCCGGGTCGTGATCGCGGCCGCCGAGGAGCACGGCGACAAGGTCCTCCTCCCGCTCTACACCGCGATGGGCAACCGCATCCACCTCGGCAAGCGCGAGGACTGGGGCAACGTCATCGTCGAGGCCCTCGCCGAGGTCGGCCTGCCCGCCGAGCTTGCGGAGGCCGGCGGCTCCACGAAGTACGACGAGGCGCTCAAGCGGTCCCACCATGCCGGTATGGACCGCGTCGGCATGGACGTCGGCACGCCGACGATCCTGGTCGACGACGTGGCGTTCTTCGGGCCTGTCGTTTCCCCGGCGCCGAAGGGCGAGGCGGCCGGCCGGCTGTGGGACGGCGTGCTGCTCGTCGCCGGCACGGACGGGTTCTTCGAGCTCAAGCGGACCCGCGACCGCGACCCGCAGTTCGACTGACCGGTACGCCGCTGGGCTTGCCGGCGGCTCAGGACCGCAGCCATGAGCAGGCGTCGGCGTGCTCCGGCCCGTCAGGCTCCGACGTACTCCTGGGGAGTGAGAGTGGTACCCGCACCGACCATCGTCCTCGACGACCGCTTCGGCCGCGAGCTGCCGGAAATCGCGCTGCCATGGCAGGCCGAGGTGGCGCCCGACCCACGGCTGCTGGTGCTCAACGACGCGCTCGCCGTGGACCTGGGCCTCGACCCCGGCTTCCTCGGCACACCTGAGGGCGTCCGGCTGCTCGTCGGCAACTCCGTGCCCGGCGGTGCCCGACCGGTGGCGCAGGCCTACTCCGGGCACCAGTTCGGCGGCTACTCGCCGCGCCTGGGTGACGGCCGTGCACTGCTGCTCGGTGAGCTTGTCACCGCCGACGGGCGGCTTCGTGACCTTCACCTCAAGGGATCGGGGCGCACGCCGTTCGCGCGCGGTGGCGACGGGCTCGCCGCGGTCGGGCCGATGCTGCGCGAGTACGTCATCAGCGAGGCCATGCATGCCCTCGGTATCCCGACCACCCGCTCCCTCGCGGTCGCCGCGACCGGCCGGTCTGTGCACCGCGAGACGGTGCTGCCGGGCGCGGTGCTCGCGCGGGTGGCAAGCAGCCACCTGCGCGTCGGCAGCTTCCAGTACGCCAGGGCAACCGGCGACGTGGAGCTGCTGCGCCGCCTCGCGGACCACGCCATCGCACGCCATCACCCGCACGCGGCGCAGGCCGAGCACCCGTACCTCGCGCTTTTCGAGGCCGTTATCGCGGCGCAGGCCGCACTCGTCGCCCAGTGGATGCACGTCGGGTTCATCCACGGGGTCATGAACACCGACAACATGACGATCTCCGGCGAGACGATCGACTACGGCCCGTGCGCGTTCATGGACGCCTTCGACCCCGCCACTGTCTACAGCTCCATCGACCACGCGGGGCGCTACGCCTACGGCAACCAGCCGGTCGTGGCGGAGTGGAACCTCGCCCGCCTCGCCGAGGCCCTGCTCCCGCTGCTGCACGATGAGCAGGAGCAGGCGGTCGAGCTCGCCGTGCAGGCGCTCGAGACGTTCCGCTCTCGGTACAACGCCGCCTGGCTGACCGGCATGCGGGCGAAGCTGGGCCTGGGCGTGGACGTCGACGACACTGAGACGTTTTCGCTGGTCGAGGACCTGCTCGGTCTTCTCCAGCGAAGCCACGTCGACTACACGTCGTTCTTCCGCGGTCTCGGCGCGGCTGCTCGCGGCGACGCCGAGCCCGCTCGCGGGCTGTTCCTCGACCTCGCGGAGTTCGATGCCTGGACCGAGCGGTGGCGCGGCCTCGGCCCCGACCCGGACCTGATGGACCGGACGAACCCGGTCTACATCCCGCGCAACCACCTCGTCGAGGAGGCACTCGCCGCCGCGACCGCCGACGACCTCGACCCGCTCCAGCGCCTCCTGCAGGCGGTGACGAGCCCGTACGACGAGCGGCCCGGCTTCGAGCGTTACGCCGAGCCCGCGCCGGAGGACTTCGGGCGCTACCGGACCTTCTGCGGCACGTAACTCCGAAGATCTTGTCACATCGCTACTCGGGGCGTGGGTCGTCCTGGGTGCGCCGTGACCCGCCTACAGGTGACGCGTCGGATACGTCCGCGCCACGACGCCTTCCCGAAGTCTCCACCTGCGGCCGCGACACGTCGCGAGCCCGCATGGCCGCGTCCACACCGACCTTCGACGCACCGTCGGGGACGACACCGCGCGGCGGCTCGCTGCGGGGACGACCGGACCGGCCCATCGACGTACCTTTCGGATCGAGCAGCGACGCAGGCCATCATCCCCGGCCACGAACTGTCATGGCCACCTGCCAGACTGCCGCCCATGCGCGTGCATCTCGGCTCCGACCACGCTGCGTACGAGCTCAAGGCCCACCTCGCCGACTGGCTCGACCAGCACGGCCACGAGGTCGTCGACCACGGCCCGTTCGCCTACGACGCTGACGACGACTACCCGCCGTTCGTGCTACGGGCCGCGCAGGCTGTCGCCGCCGACCGAAGCAGCCTCGGCCTCGTCCTCGGCGGCTCGGGCAACGGCGAACAGATCGCCGCGAACAAGGTCGCGGGCGTCCGCGCCGCGCTGGCGTGGAACGAGGACACCGCCAAGCTCGCGCGCGAGCACAACGACGCCAACGTCATCTCCATCGGCGCCCGCATGCACTCCGACGACGAGGCGGTCCGCATGCTCGAGGTGTTTCTCGAGACGCCTTTCTCCGGCCAGCAACGCCACCAGCGGCGCATCGACATGATTGCGAAGTACGAGACCGCGGGGGAGCTGCCGGGCGTCCCGGCGGCACCCTGAGCCCCAAGGGCCCGCGAACGACGTCAGAACACCACCTGGCACCACGGCGCGGGGTCCGAGCGGAAAGCCGTCGACGCCTGCCCCACGGCACCGGGACGCCGCTCCTCGACCCGGCCCGCGGCCGCCAGCCGGCGCAGCGAGTTCCCGCCGAGGTACACCGAGCCGAGCTCCAGCACGCCGAGGGAGATGTCGGCCGCGTCCGACGTCGGCGAGCACACCGCCCCGGAGGAGTCCCCGCACAGGCGCCACCGCCGCGCGTTCCACGGGCACAGCTCGTCGCGCACCTCCAGCACCACGTCGACCGGCCCGGCGTAGGTGCGCGTCGCCAGCCCCCGGTCGACGTCGACGAGCCGGCAGAACAGCGCGTCGCGCAGCGTCGGCTTCGCCGCCCGCAGGTCGCGCAGCAGCTCCAGCACCGTGTCGTCCTCGGGTCGGTTCGTCGACACCACCCGTGCCATCAGGTCGAGGTCGAGCACGTAGCGCCACAGCGCGGCGTAGGCCGCCGGGTCGACCGCCTCGAGCTCCCGCAGCCGCACCGTGCCGTCCGCGACCTCGTCGGTCCACCGCTCGACGGTCGCGTAGCGGACGTATCCCCGGACGCCGTCCGCGTCCTCGGCCACGACCGTCCGCAGCGCGGACGCGCCCTGCCGGAGGCTGTCCAGGTCGGCCACCGCCGAGCGCTCCCACACGTCGTTGCGCAGAAACATGCCCGGTCGCTGCCGCGCGACCGACTCGTAGCAGTCGCGGACGACCTCGCCCGAGGCGGCCGTGTCCACCAACCTCAGCCGCAGCGCGTCGCCGACAGGGGCGCCGACGAGGGCGTCTTGCCCGCGAGGAACCGTGAGCTTCAGACGTCGGCTCGCCGCGCCGTACCCGAACCGCCCGTAGATCGCCGGCTCGCTCGCCCACAGGGCAGCCACCGGCTCCCGGCCCTCCGCGTGCAGCCCGTGCAGTTGAGAGCGCATCAACGCGCTGAGCACGCCACGGCGCCGGTACGTCGGAAGCACCCCGACCGAGGTCACCCCCGCGACGGGACGGGGTCCGCCCGGAACCGTCATGGTGAAGGTGAAGATCGCGGCTGAGCCGGCGAGGTCGCCGGCGACGTACGCCGCGATCGCGCGCTCGGGCTCCAGCGTGGCGAGCTCCTGCTCCCGCTGGCGTGGGCCGGGAGAGGTCCCGAACGCGTGCCAGACCACCTCCGCCCACGCGTCGATACCGTCCTCGGCGACGGGCCGTACGTCGATGTTGTGCACCGCACGTGCGTACCACCGCGGGACCCTCCGGCCCAAGCCGTTATGCCGGACGGGCGCGTGCAGGAGGGCTCGCCGGACCCGTCAGTAGGGTCGGGTCATGGCCTGGAGCGCCACGAGCGCGGCGACGGTCCGGCGGGTGACGGTGTCCTGCCACCGCGCGTCGGTCGCGCTGCGCCGTCATGTGGTTCCCGACCGACGGCTTCGCGCTGCTCGTGCTGAGCGTGTTCGCGCTCGCCATGGGTCTGGCCTCGCGCCAGCTCGGCGAGTGGGCCCCCGTGTCGCTGCTGATGGGCGTCGTGCTGGCTGGCGGCCTCCTGCCGCGGGTGCGCAGTCTTCTCCTGCTCTATGCGGTGGTCGCCGCCGTGGTGGCCTACGAGCTGCAGTACCGGCGCGAGGCCGTGGCTGCGATCCGGTCAGTTGTGATGATCGCGGCGACCGCCGCGCTGCTGCTGCCGCTCGCCCGGGCGCGCAACCGGCTCGGCGTCCAGGGCACGCGCGGGGAGTCGATGCTGTTCGACCTGCGCCACCGGCTGCGCGCGCAGGGGAGATGCCCGCGCTGCCGCGGGGGTGGGGCGCCGAGGTGGTGATCCGCAGCGCCGGCGGCGGGTCCTTCGACGGTGACTTCATCGTCTCGAGCCTGTCTGCCGACGGCAGGACCCTCGAGGTCGCGATGGTCGACGTCTGCGGCAAGGGCGTCTCCGCCGGGACCCGGGCCTTGCTGCTCTCCGGCGCCTTCGGCGGCCTTCTCGGCGCGATGCCCAGCGGGCAGTTCCTGCAGGCGGCCACCAGTAGCTGATCCGCCAGAAGTGGGAGGAGGGTTTCGCGACGGCCGTCCACGTCGTCGTGGAACCCACACCGGCGACTTCGTCGTCTCCAGCGCCGGGCACCCGCCCCCGGCGCAGTTCCACGCTGGCTCGGGACGGTGGCGCCTGCTCGACCCGGAGGGCGGGGCTCGTGCGATGGACGACTTCGACACCGACCCCGCCAAGCAGAACGTTATGCGCTCGATCGTGGCGGGCGCGGCCCTTCGCGACGTGGTGATCATCGCCGAGGGCGTCGAGACCAGAGGAGCAGCGCATGGTCCTGGCCGGCCCGGGGGTGCAGCAGTCGTAGGGGTGGCTCTTCGGCGCGGCTGCGCCGCTGCCACGCCCGGGTGCCGGCGCCTCGGTTCCTTCCGCCGAGCTCGCCGCCGCCTGCGCCTGACCGCTTGTCCCGCGGCCGCGGCTGTCCGCCGTACAGCAGGTGTGTGCGGACGGCGCGGTGTGCGGGTAGGGGCGCCCGCATGACCGAACCTCGCGACGAGACACGGCTGAGCACGGCTGCGGAGATTCTCGACGGTTCAGCCGGCGGGCGGCCGGCGGCCGGAGACCACGACGTCGCCCGCCAGCACGAGCTCGTCGAGCGTCGCGCCGAGCTGCTGCCCGAGGAGGCGACCGTGGGCAGCGATGACCCCGAGGCGCAGGCCCAGGTCATCCTCGAGGACTCCCACGCGCGGACGGAAATCCCGAACGCCGCGCCCACGACGCACTTCGAGCGCCGGTCATCGGAGGACACGGTGTAGCCGACAGCCGTGCACGTCGGCAACCGAGCCGTGCCCGGGGCGTCATCCACGACGTCGGAGTGTCCGTGCTTCCTCGACCAGATTCGCCGCTGCCGCATCCCAGGTCGGGTGCGGGAAGGTGAAGCCCCCCTCGAGCAGACGGCCGGGCGCGACCCGGCGGCTCTTGAGCAGCAGTTCGGTGTCGGTGCGCAGAGCGAGCGCTCCCGCCTCGGCCATGAGCCGGGTGGCGGGCAGACCCAGGCGGCGGCCCCAGGCGGTGCGCAGCGTCCGCATCAACTCTCCCTGCGGGACGGGATGAGGGGCCGCGACGATGAACGGTCCGTCGAGGTCGTCCCGTTCGAGGAGGAACTCCACGACGCGCACGAAATCTCCTCCGTGGATCCAGGAGACGTACTGCCGACCTCCCGCGACAGGCCCGCCGAGACCGAGACGCGCCATCCACGACAGGTAGTCGAAGACACCGCCACGGTCCGGTGTCATGACCATCGCCGTGCGCAGCGCGACGCGGCGCGTTGCGGGGGTGGCGGCTTCCGCCTGGGCCTCCTCCCACCGACGGGCGATGCGGACGCTGTACTCCCAGTAGAGGGGCACGTCGGGCTCCTCGCCGCCGATGATGCCGTTCGCCTCGTCGTGGGGTAGATCGTCGGGGCGGCTGCGCGCGTCGGCGTAAATCGTGGCGGTGCTCATCTGCAGCCAGACGCGCGGGGGACGCGCGGCTCGCGAGATGGCCTCGCCCACTACGCGCGTCGAATCGACACGGGAGTTCATCATCTGGCGCAGGTTGGTGTCGGTGTAGCGGCAGCTGACCGTGCGGCCGGCCAAGTTGACGACCGCGTCGGCCCCGTCGAGCTCCGCCGCCCAGTCGCCGAGCGTCCGGCCGTCCCACACCACATGCCGGATGCCGGATGCCGCCCTCGAGCTGCTCCGGTCGACGGCTCAGGACTGTGACCTCGTCACCCCGCTGCGCCAGCGCTCGGCGCAAGAGACCGCCGACCTGGCCGGTCCCACCCGGGATCACGATCCTCATCCCGGGAGCCTAGAGCCGTCCCGTGAAGCAGTGGAGCGGGTGACGGGAATCGAACCCGCATGACCAGCTTGGAAGGCTGGAGCTCTACCATTGAGCTACACCCGCACGACACGACGTTGCGTCCGCGTGAGGCGGATGCGGCCCGTCGCCCGTGATGACGAGCCTACCGTGACCGCAGGGCGCGCCCGGCGCGGCGGGCCTCGTGTTCCGGGTGGTTCGTCGGAGGTCGCAGGCGCCGACTGCACGACCACGGCACGCATACCTTTAGACTCCCTCGCAGTGTCGCGGGGCGTAGCGTAGTGGCTAGCGCGCCTGCTTTGGGAGCAGGAGATCGGGAGTTCGAGTCTCCCCGCCCCGACCAGCGTCCGGCCGGTCGGCGGCCCCGTCCCACGGGCCGCCCCGCGGCCGGGCGTGCTCGCGCCGTCGACCGACTGTTCCCGATCGAGGAGATGCACCGCAGTGAAGAGCGCCGTCGAGACCCTCAATCCGACGCGGGTGCGGCTGACCGTCGAGGTGCCCTACGAGGAGCTCGAGTCGAGCCTCGCCGCGGCGTACAAGAAGATCGGGTCGCAGGTCCAGCTGCCGGGGTTCCGCAAGGGCAAGGTGCCGGCCCGGTTGATCGACCAGCGCTTCGGTCGCGCCGTCGTGCTCGAGGAGGCCGTCAACGACGCGCTCCCCAAGTTTTACGGCCAGGCCGTCGAGGAGAACGACATCCAGGTGCTCGGCTCGCCGGAGGTCGACGTCACCGAGGTGCCCGACCCGCAGGCGGGTGGCGAGCTGAAGTTCACCGCTGAGGTGGACGTGCGCCCGACGATCGAGCTCCCGTCGTACGACGACCTGCGGGTCACGGTCGACGACGTCGAGGTCACCGACGAGGACGTCGAGGAACAGCTGCAGGGTCTGCGTGAGCGGTTCGGCGTCCTGCGTGGTGTGGACCGCCCCGCGGCCGACGGCGACTTCCTCTCCCTCGACCTCGCCGCGAGCGTCGACGGCGAGGCGCTGCCGGACGCGACCGCGAAGGGCCTGTCCTACCAGGTGGGCAGCGGTGCGCTGCTCGAGGGTCTGGACGAGGCCGTCATGGGGTTGTCCGAGGGGGAGACGGCCACCTTTGCGACCACCCTCGTCGGTGGCGAGCACGCCGGCCGCGAGGCACAGGTCGAGGTGACCGTCCGCAGCGTCAAGGAGCGCGACCTGCCTGAGCTCGACGACGACTTCGCGCAGACGGCCAGCGAGTTCGACACCGTGGACGAGCTCCGCGCCGATGTCCGGTCCCGGCTCGGGCAGATGAAGCTGCTCGAGCAGGGCGCCAGCGCGCGGGACAAGGCGCTCGAGGCGCTGCTCGAGCGCGTTGACGTGCCGCTGCCCGAGGGCGTCGTCCGGGGCGAGGTCGAGGGGCGGATGCACTCCCTCACCCATCAGCTGGAGAACGCCGGACTGACCAAGGAGTCCTACCTCGCCTCCGAGGGCCGCTCCGAGGAGGACTTTGACGCCGAGGTCGAGCAGCGCTCGCGCGACTCGATCAAGGCTCAGTTCGTGCTGGACGCGATCGCGGACAAGGAGCAGCTCCAGGTCAACGAGCAGGAGCTCAGCGAGCACGTCGTCCGCCGTGCGTCACGCCTCGGCATGAGCCCGGACGAGTTCGCCCAGCAGATCGTGCAGGCGGGCCAGGTGCCCCAGCTCGTCAGCGAGGTCGTGCGCGCCAAGGCACTCGCCGTGGTTCTGGAGAAGGCCACCGTCGTCGATGCCTCCGGGCGGCCGGTCGACCTCGACGCGCTCGAGCCGCAGCTGCGCGCCAGCGAGGAGGAGTACGACGAGACGGACGCGCTCGAGGACGGTGCGGGTGACGCACGAGGCGTCGACCCCGCCTCGGCCGAGGACGAGGTGGCGGCCGGTTCCGGCCAGTCCTCCTGATCCGGCGGGTGTCCTGATCCGGCTCAGCTGCCGGGGAGCGCCGGCTCGTCCGCTCGTCCGGGCGGCGGCCCATTGCGACGACATGTGAAACGGCCCCGTGGCGCGTGCCGCGGGGCCGTTGCGCGTCCTTGTCTATGTCCTCGTTGTCTATGTCCTCGTTCATCTCCTCGACGCGGTTGCGTCGACCGGCCTGCGACTGCGGTGCCGGCCGAGCGGTGACTCCCTGGTGCGACGTCCCTACGCCGCGAGCGAAAAGCGCGCACGCCGACCGCAGGGTGTCGGTGGCCCGGGTTAGGGTCGCAGGCAAGTCGATCGACGCAGACGAGGTGGAACCGTGAGCGACATCGTGACGCCGGGTCTGATGACCCCTTCCACGGCCATGACGGCCGGTGCCTCGGCGCGCTCGCCGCAGCCGGGCGGGATGGGCCTGGACGACCAGGTCTACAACCGGCTGCTTCGCGAGCGCATCATCTTCCTGGGCTCGGTGGTCGAGGACCAGATGGCCAACGCGATCTGCGCTCAGATGCTCCTCCTCGCCGCCGAGGACCCCGAGAAGGACATCTACCTCTACGTCAACTCACCCGGCGGCTCAGTGTCCGCGGGCATGGCGATCTACGACACGATGCAGTACGTCGAGAACGACGTCGCGACCGTCGCCATGGGCCTCGCCGCCAGCATGGGCCAGTTCCTCCTCTGCGCCGGCACCCCGGGCAAGCGCTACGCCCTGCCGCACGCGCGCGTGATGATGCACCAGCCCTCCGGCGGCCTCGGCGGCACAGCATCGGATATCAAGATCCAGGCCGAGCAGATGCTCTACACCAAGCGAAAGATGGCCGAGCTGATCGCCAACCACACCGGTCAGTCCGCCGACCAGATCGAGGCCGACTCGGACCGCGACCGGTGGTTCACCGCGGACGAGGCCCAGGAGTACGGCCTGGTCGACAAGGTCGTCCGCAACGCCCGCCAGGTCGACGGTCAAGGCGGCACGGATGGCTCGGGCGGCGCCTCGGGCCCGAGCGGCCACGACGACGCCACCCCCATCGCCTGAGCGAGGACGGATTCCACGATGAGCGACCTGCACCTGCCGAGCTCCCGCTACGTCCTCCCGCAGATCGAGGAGCGGACGTCCTACGGCTACAAGCGGCTCGACCCCTACACCAAGCTGTTCGAGGAGCGGATCGTCTTCCTCGGTCAGGCCATCGACGACACCGTGGCCAACGACGTCATGAGCCAGCTGCTCGTGCTGGAGTCGATGGACCCCGACCGCGACATCCTCTGCTACATCAACTCCCCCGGGGGCTCGTTCACCGCGCTCACGGCGATCTACGACACGATGCAGTTCGTGAAGCCCGACATCCAGACGGTGTGCATGGGCCAGGCGGCCTCGGCCGCCGCGGTGCTGCTGGCAGCCGGCACCAAGGGCAAGCGGTTCGCGCTCGCCAACTCAAGGGTTCTGATCCACCAGCCCTACACCGAGGGTGGCGGCCAGGCCAGTGACGTGGAGATCCAGGCGCGGGAGATCCTGCGGATGCGCGATTGGCTCGAGGAGACTCTCGCCAAGCACAGCAACCGCGAGCTAGAGCAGGTCCGCAAGGACATCGAGCGAGACAAGATCCTCACGGCGGCCGAGGCGCTCGACTACGGCGTGGTCGACCAGGTGATCACCAGTCGCAAGGCGTCGACCGAGGAGTAGTCCGCACGACACGTCCTCGGGGCGGGAGACGGGGACTCCAGCAAGTTCCCCCATCCCGTCCCCGGCGCGGTGCCGGCACCGCCCCGTGGGCGTGCCGGCCGGCGGCCCGAGCCGCACGGCTGGGCCGGCGCCGGACCGGCTGAGCCGATCCGAGACGACTGTGGCGCGGTTCGGGACGGGCGGGACCGTTCCGGGGTACCGTCGAGAAGCGCACGACTTCGGTCCTGCTGGGCCGTCGGACGAGGGAGACACACGGCGTGGCACGCATCGGCGAGGGGGGCGACCTCCTCAAGTGCTCCTTCTGCGGGAAGAGCCAGAAGCAGGTCAAGAAGCTCATCGCGGGCCCCGGGGTCTACATCTGCGACGAGTGCATCGATCTCTGCAACGAGATCATCGAGGAGGAGCTCTCCGAGT
>JALYMU010000135.1 GCA_030773595.1 Actinomycetota bacterium
TGCCGAAGGCGGAGTTCCAGTCCTACTACGGGCGGCCGGTCCTCAAGCCGCCGGTGTGGAAGGGCGACATCGCCGGCTACCTGTTCGCGGGCGGCCTGTCGGCCGGGTCCGCGCTGCTGGCGGCCGGGGCCGACCTGACCGGCCGTCCGGCGCTGCGCCGGGGCGGGCGGCTCGCCGCACTGGCGACGCTCGGTGCGAGCACGTACCTGCTGATCCACGACCTCGGCCGGCCGGACCGCTTCTACAACATGCTCCGCGTCGCCAAGCCAACCTCGCCGATGAGCGTCGGCTCGTGGATCCTTGCCGCCTACGGCCCCGGCGTCGCGCTCGCGGCGGCGAGCGAGCTGATGCCCGCAGGCGTCCGTCGTACGCCGGTCGGCCGGCTGGTCGACGGGACCGCGCGCCCCGCGGGGCTCGCGAGCGCACTCATGGCCCCCGGGGTGGCCTCCTACACCGCCGTGCTGCTGTCCCAGACGGCGGTGCCGGCGTGGCACGAGGCGCACACGGAGCTGCCGTTCGTCTTCACCGGCAGCGCCGCCGCCAGCTCCGGCGGGCTCGGGATGATCGCCGCCCCGGTGTCGCAGGCCGGTCCGGCGCGGCGCTTCGCGCTGTTCGGGGCCGTGCTCGAGCTCGCGGCCTCCCAGCGGATGGAGCGCCGGCTGGGCCTCGTGGCGGAGGCGTACCACACCGGCGAGGCGGGACGCCGGCTGCGGCGGGCGAAGGCGCTGACGGCTGCGGGGGCGGTCGGCACGCTACTCGCCGGGCGCAGCCGTGCGGTCGCGGCGGCGTCGGGGGCGGCGTTGGTCGCCGGTAGTGCCTACCTGCGCTTCGGCGTCTTCGAGGCGGGGGTCGCCTCCACCAAGGACCCGAAGTACACCGTGCTGCCGCAGCGCCGGCGGATCGAGAAGGACGGGCCGACGCGCGTCGCGGACTGATTCCGTCTCAGGTCGATCTCAGGGGGAGTGTGAGGGTCCGGACGGGGGAACAACGCGGGGCAACCGACGGAGGTGTGACATGGCCAGCACGACGTCCCAGGCCACCACGACCGGCGACCCGACGAAGGGCCGCTGGGGCCTCGTCGCCGCCGCCATGCTGGTGCAGCTCTCGACCGGCGCGGTGTACGCGTGGAGCGTGTTCTCGAAAGCCCTGCAGGACCCGGACAGCACCTTCGCGCTGTCCAAGACGGAGGCGGCGATCCCGTTCAGCGTGACGATCGGGGTCATCTTCCTCGGCACCTACCTCGGCGGGCGCATCCAGGACCGCAAGGGCCCGCGCGTCGTGGCGCTGGTGGGTGGGGTGCTCTACAGCCTGGGCATCCTGCTGACCTCGCTCGCGGGCGGCCGCGAGGACTACTGGATGCTCATCGCCTTCTACGGCGTCATGAGCGGCTTCGGGCTGGGCCTGGCCTACATCGTCCCGATCGCGATGCTGCAGAAGTGGTTCCCGGACAAGCGCGGACTCATCGTGGGGCTCGCGGTCGGCGGCTTCGGCTTCGGCGCACTCATCACCTCGCCCGTCGCGCGCATCCTCATCAACCAGACCCCGACCGTGCCGACCAAGGCGTTCCTGCCTCTCGGCCTCGCCTACCTCGTCGCCACCGTCGCGGGCGCCGCGTTCTTCCGCAATCCGCCCGCGGGCTACGCCGTACCGGGATATGCGCCGGCCGCCAACGCCAAGACCGCCGTCGGTCGGGACTACAGCCAGGGCGAGGCGCTGCGGACGCCGCAGTGGTACCTCCTCACCGCGATCCTGACGCTCAACGTCACCGCCGGCATCGCGCTCATCGCCGTGGCGGCCGCGGCGGCGACGGAGATCGCCGGCTACAGCGCGCTGGCCGCCGCCAGCGTCGTCGGCGTGTGGGCGATCTTCAACGGCGCGGGGCGCATCTTCTGGGGCGCGACCTCGGACAAGATCGGGCGCATGCCGGCGTTCCTCGCGATGCTGGGGATCCAGGGAGCGTGTTTCCTGCTTCTGCCGCACACCCAGAACAAGGCGCTCTTCTTCGTCCTCGGCGCGCTCATCTACCTCTGCTACGGCGGCGGCTTCGGCACGATGCCGGCGACCGCGGGCGACTTCTTCGGGCTCAAGAACGCCGGCGCAATCTACGGCGCCATGATCGTCGGGTGGAGCATCGGCGGTGTCTTCGGGCCGATGATCGCCGCGCGCCTCGCCGAGGGCGGCAACTACACCCGCGCGTTCACGACCATCGCGATCATCGCCTTCGCCGCGATGGTCCTGCCGTTCATCACCAAGCGGCCCTCCGCGCCGACGCTCGCCGGCGCGGACCCGAACGTCGTGGACGTGCGCGGTCAGGGCGCCGACATGCCGCGGCGCTGACGGGCATCGCCCGGCGCGGAGGCCGCGACCGGTCGAGGTCGCGGCCTCGCCGCGTCAGCGGACCACGACGGTGACCCCGTCCCGGCGAGGGACGACCTCGCCGACGACGGGGTAGCCGGGCACCTCGCCGGCGACGAGCAGCCCGCCGGAGGTCTGAGCGTCGGCCAGGAGCAGCGCCTCGTCCTCGCTGATGCCGGACAGGTCCGCCTGAGGACGCACCCAGTCGAGGTTGCGCCGCGTCCCGCCGCTGACGTAGCCCTGGTGCAGGGCCTCCCGCGCGCCGTCGAGGTACGGCACCGCGGCGGCGTCGACGACGGCGGTCACACCGCTCGCTCGGGTCATCTTGTGCAGGTGGCCGAGCAGGCCGAAGCCGGTCACGTCGGTCGCCGCACGGGCGCCCGCCGCCAGCGCGGCGGCGGACGCGTCGGCGTTCAGGGTCGTCATCGCCTCCACCGCCTGCGGGAAGACCTCGCCGGTCGCCTTGTGCCGGCTGTTCAGCACGCCGATGCCGAGCGCCTTGGTGAGGGTGAGCGGTACGCCGGGCGCCGCGGCGTCGTTGCGCAGCAGCCGCCCCGCGTCCGCGACGCCCGTGACGGCCATGCCGTACTTCGGCTCCGGGTCGTCCACGCTGTGCCCACCAGCGACGTGGCAGCCGGCTCGGCGGGCGACGTCCAGCCCGCCGCGCAGCACCTCTCGGGCCAGGTCCATCGGCAGCAGGTCCCGAGGCCAGGCCAGCAGGTTGACCGCCACGACGGGGCGCCCGCCCATCGCGTAGACGTCGGAGAGGGCGTTCGCCGCGGCGATCCGGCCCCAGTCGTAGGCGTCGTCCACGACGGGGGTGAAGAAGTCGGCGGTCGAGACGATGCAGGGGCCACCGGCCACCTGGACCACGGCCGCGTCGTCGCCGTCGTCGAGGCCGACGAGGAGCCGGTCGGCGTACGGCGTCACGCCGGGCACGACCAGGCCGGCCACGACCGCCTCGAGCTCGCCCGGCGGGATCTTGCAGGCGCAGCCGCCTCCGTGGGCGTACTGCGTGAGGCGGAGCGGAGCGGTGGCGGTCATGCCGGCGAGCCTATGTCGGCGCGCCGCGGCGCTCGACTCTTGGCATACTGCTCGCTCGTCCTCCGGTGCTTCGCCGGAGGCGAGGAGGCGTTTCCGGCCTGGTGACCGGCGCGGTCTTCAAAACCGTAGTGGCCGAGCATCTCGGCCAGGCGGGTTCGATTCCCGTCCGCCTCCGCGTCCGGCTCAGCGCAGCAGCCACTGCGCGGCCTCGTCGGCGAGCTGCTCGGGCACCGTGTGGCCGCCGTCGAACTCCCGGTAGGTCACGGCGTAGCCGTCGCCCCGCAGCTCCTCCACCAGCGGACGGCTGGTGCGGTCAATCGGCAGGACGGTGTCGCGGGTGCCGTGCGTGACGAACAGCTCCGGACGCCCACGGTGCCGGTCGGCGTTCTCGAACCCCGGCGAGAAGGCGACCGCGCGCGGAAACAAGTCGCCGTTCGCCAGCGCGAGGGTCAGGGCGTAGGTCCCGCCGTCGGAGAACCCGGCCACGGCGACCCGCTCCGGGGCCACGGGCAGCCGTCGCAGGACCTCCGCGAGCGCCTGGTTGAGGGCGCGGGTGTCGCGGTCCTCCGAGCCCATCACGGCGTCCCATGTGCGTCCCCGGCTCGCAGGCACGACAAGCGCGAACCCCAGCCGGTCCGCCTGGCGCCGGAGAATTCGCAGTCCGGAGCGCGCGTTCCCGCCCGCCCCGTGGAGCGCGACGACGACTGACCGCACCTCGGCACGCGGCACGTGCAGCAGCCCTTCGCGTCCCGTCGCGAGCCGGATGGGGCTGGTTCCCGGTCGCAGCCGCGCCCGGGCGGACGGGTCGGGCCTGGCGGTGAGCCGCAAGCCCTCGCGGGCTTCCTCCTCCCGCACGGGGACGGCACACGCCGCGAGCAGGCCGCCACCGGCCACCAGCAGACTTCGGCGGGAGAGTTTCGGGACCACGTCACCGTCCTACCCCATCCGCGTTCGTGGCGCTCCTGAGCGACCGGTCCGATCCCGGAGGTCGGCTCGCGCTACGCCGACTACAGTGCGCCGTGTGGCAGACGGCGCGGTGAACTCCCTCGTCGACACCCGGCGCCGCGTGCCGCGCACGGACGCCGTCCTCGCCGACCCCCGCCTCGTGGCGGCCGTCGAGCGGCTCGGCCGCGACCGGGTGAAGGCTGCCGTCACCGCGGCGCAGGAGCGCGTACGCCGTGGCGAGCTCGGCCCCGACGCCGTCGCCGACGCCGTGCACGACGCGCTGCCCGCCCGCGCGTGCTCGATGTCACCCGTCCTCAACGCCACGGGGGTCGTGCTGCACACGAA
>JALYMU010000136.1 GCA_030773595.1 Actinomycetota bacterium
ACGCCACGCACCGCACCGCCTCCACCGGCCCGAGGTTGCCCAGGGCGTTGCCGGCCTTCAGCGGGTAGTCGAACAGCTTGCCGTCGTAGAAGATGCGGCTCATCCGGGGCCGGAGCAGGAAGTCCTCCTCGGAGAGGATCTCGTGCCACAGCGCCTCCACCTCGGGGACCTTGGTGAAGAAGCGGTGGCCGCCGATGTCGAACCGCCAGCCCTCCCGCTCGGCGGTGCGGCTGATCCCGCCCACCATCGCGTCGCCCTCTAGGACCGTGACCGGCACCTGGCGGCGGACCAATTCGTAGGCGGCCGTCAGCCCGGCCGGGCCGGCGCCGATCACCACCACGCTGGTGGCATCGCCCTCGCTCGTCATGACTCTCGCCTTTCTGGACGGCGGACCCACGACGACGTGGCCCGGACGCCCTCGTCCGACCCCGACGATCTCGCCCCTACGGAAAGAACCCTTCGGCTAGCACAGTACTGCGGCGCGTCCCTAGACGGTGTGGCTGGTCAACGCCGCGCACATGAAAGGCCGTGCCCGGGCGCAGAACCGATGTCCGCGGCGCACAGTGGTCGCCCAGCTGCTCCAGCACGGGCTGCCGCGCCCGTCCTCCGTGCCACTGGCAGACGTCCGCCGGTAGCGGATGGTGACCCGCTACCGGTGCAGCTGATGGGCGACCGTTCCCGGGGGGCGATCCGGCTGGAGGACATGCTCGAGGACGTCAGCGTCGACTCTCCGGGGTGACCTCCAGCCTGACCACCGTCTCCGCGGGTGGGCGATGGTGTGCCCGCTGATCGCCGGCGAGCGTGACCCGAGGCGCTGGTGGAGCCGGTGAGGGGACGGATGCGGGTAAACATCCCGGCCCCGGCCCCGGTCCGGGCGCTGACCGGGCATCTCCGCGCCCGCCACGCCCAGACTCGTCACCGACGACCGCCCGGGCGGTCAGGCTACGTCCCTGGTGGCTGGGGTGGCGCCCAGACGCGCAGTTGCGCCCGCTCGAAGTAGAAGGCGTCGGGCTCCACGAGGTGGAGCGGGTCGCCGCGCAGCACCGTCAGCGTCCCGGCCAGTGCCTCGCACTGGCCCTCGAACGTCCGGTAGGTGGTGTTCGACACCAGCCAGACGGCGCTGCCGCCGGCCCGGTCGGAGACGGCACGCCCGTACGCCGTCGGGTCCGCACTCGAGTTCCGCTCCTCGTAGTCGACCCAGTCGACGCGCTCCGGCGAACCGCCGGTCGGGTACACCTCCTGGCGCAGCGAGCCCGGCAGCAGGCGGCTGGTGGCGGGGCCCAGCTGGTCGGGGCAGTAGACGACGACGTCGCCCGGCAGCGCTTGTCCTCGCAGGGCGTCGGCGACCACCGCGGCCTGGGTCTTGCCCTCGAAGAGCACGCGCGGCACCGCGCTCGCGAGTCCGGCTACGACGGCGACCGCGAGGACCGGTGTCCCGATCGCTCGTGGCAGCCGGGCGACACCGACGGCGGCCAGCAGCAGGAACAGCGGCAGTACCACGCTGGTGTACCGCGCGGCGAACGCAGCGCCGGTGAGCCGCCCCACCGTCAGGGCGAGCACGAGGGTCGCGCCGACCACGACGGCCAGCGCCCGACCGGGCGGTCGCCCACGCAGATCGAGTTCGACCCGCGAGCCGGACACGGCGATCGCGGCCACCCCGATCCCGGCTAGCAGCAGCAGCACGGCCGCCAGCACCAGTGCTGTGGTCCGGCCTCCTCCACCGGACCACTCGAACACCGTCACCAGTACCCCGGCGAACCCCACCGGAAGGTCCCACGGCGTCCCCGTGTGCGTGAACTGGTGGAGGAACGTCGGGAGCCAGGGGAGGAAGAGCAGTCCGCCTGCGGCCATCCAGGCGGCGGCGCGGGCGTGTGTCCTGCTCCGCGCCGACCATGCCGACGCCAGCAGACCCCCGCCGACGACGGCGAGCAGGAACAGTGACCAGTAGTGGGTGAGGGCCAGCGCCGCCGACACGACCGCCACCAGGACGCCGCGCGCGGCGACGGGCCGGCGCAGGTAACCGTCGAGCACGAGAAAACCGCACAGCACCAGCAGCATGACCAGGCTGTACATGCGCGCTTCGGTCGAGTAGTAGACGGCGAACGGCGAGCTCCCGATCAGCAGCAGCGCAGCGACGGCCGCGGACCTGCCGGCGAGCCGGGCACCGGCCACGGCGGCGGCCGGCAGCGCGGCGACCCCGAAGAGCGCCGACAGCCACCGCACCTCCGTGGCGGAGTCCCCGACCACCCTCTCCCATGCCCAGAGCAGCAACGCGTACAGCGGTGGGGCGCCGTCCCGACGAAGGGCCTCCTGGACCTCCCCGAGCGGCAGGCTGGAGATGCTGACGCTGATCGCCTCGTCGAGCCACAGCGCGGACGGGGAGTGAGCCCGCAGGGCCACGCCCAGGGCGACGGCGACGGCCGCGGCGCCCCATCGAGCGGCACGGCCACCGTCGCCGCCGGCGGGCTGGCGGCTCGGGTCGTCGACGGAGGGCTCGCTGGAGAGGCGGGCGCTCATGCCTGCTCCCGGCTGGCCCGGGTGGCGGGGTGGCACGCCGCTCCCCGCAAGGCAATGATCACGACGACGACGGGATCCTCGATCTCCTGCGTCGGGGGGCGAGGTGGCCGTGGCGGGAGGACGTACCCGACCAGCCCCGCGCCGGTGGACCACAGTGCGCGCCGGCTGCCGTCGTCCTGTCGTTGCTCGA
>JALYMU010000137.1 GCA_030773595.1 Actinomycetota bacterium
GGTCGGCGGCGTCGACCGCGAACGCGTCCGTGTCGGCAGCGGCAGCGACCCCGTCGCCGGCTGCCGCGCCCGCTCCGGTCCGCGCGGCCGCTGCCCCGCCCGAGGACCTCGCGGCCGTGCTCTTCGACCGCGACGGCACCCTCGTCCACGACGTCCCCTACAACGGCGACCCCGCGCGCGTGCGCGTGGTCGACGGGGCGGCGCAGGCGTTAGCGCGGCTGCGGGCGGCCGGGCTCCGCGTCGGTGTCGTGACCAACCAGTCGGGCATCGCGCGCGGGCTGATCACCCGGGAGCAGGCCGACGCGGTCAACGGGCGCATCGACGACGTCCTCGGGCCCTTCGACGACTGGCAGGTCTGCCCGCACGGCGACGAGGACGGCTGCCCGTGCCGCAAGCCGCGACCCGGCATGGTGCTCGCCGCAGCGCGGGCGCTGGGCGTCCCGCCCGAGCGGTGCGCCGTCGTGGGGGACATCGGCCGCGACGTCGAGGCCGCGCAGGCCGCCGGCGCCTACGGCGTGCTGGTCCCCACCCCCGTGACCCTTCCGGTCGAGGTGGAGCGAGCACCGGTCGTCGCGCGGAATCTCGACGCCGCCGTCACGCACCTGCTCGGCGGTCGCTCGTGAGGCGCACGCTCGTGGCGCGCCTCGACAACGACGGGGACGTGCTCGTGACGAGCCCCGCCGTCCGCGCGGTCGCCGCGGGCAGCGACTCGGTCGTCATGATGTGCGGCCCGCGGGGAGAGCAGGCGGCACGGCTGCTCCCCGGCGTGGACGAGGTCCTCGTGTGGGACGCGCCGTGGGTGTCGTTCGCGCCACCGCCCGTCGACGCCGCGGACGTGGCCGCCGTCGTCGCCCGGCTCCGGGCCCTCGCCGTGGACGACGCGGTGGTGTTCACGTCGTTCCACCAGTCGCCGCTGCCACTCGCGCTGCTGCTGCGGATGGCCGGCGTGCCGCGGGTCAGCGCAATCAGCGTTGACTACCCGGGGTCGCTGCTCGACGTGCGCCACCGCGTGCCCGAGGACATCCACGAGGTCGAGCGCGCCCTTCGCCTCGCCGCCGCTGCGGGCTACCCGCTGCCCGGGGGCGACGACGGACGCCCGCGGGTGGGAGGGTTTCCGACGGTCGCCGAGCTCCCGGTCGACGTCACCGCGGGCGACTACGTCGTCGTCCACCCCGGCGCGGCGGTGCCAGCGCGGGCGGCCAGCCCGCACATCATGGCCCGCATGGTGGACGCCCTCGCCGACGCCGGCCCGGTCCTCGTCACCGGAGGCCCTGCCGAGTGCGAGCTCACCGCCACCGTCGCCGGCGCCCGCGGCCGCGACCTCGGCGGGCGGACGTCGTACGCCGAGCTGGCCGGTGTGCTCGCCGGTGCCCGCGCCGTCGTCTGCGGCAACACCGGACCGGCCCACCTCGCCTCCGCCGTCGGGACGCCGGTGGTCTCGCTGTTCGCACCGGTCGTGCCGGCGGTCCGCTGGGCGCCGTACGGCGTGCCGGTGGCGGTCCTCGGCGACCAGGACGCGCCGTGCCGGGACTCGCGCGCACGCGAGTGCCCCATCCCCGGGCACCCCTGCCTGGACGGCATCGACCCCGCGGCGGTGGTCGCCGCCGTCCATGACATCGCCCGGGAGGCGGTCGCGTGAGGATCCTGGTCTGGCACGTGCACGGCTCCTGGACGACGGCGTTCGTGGGCGGTGGGCACGACTACCTGATCCCCGTCGACGCCGAGCGCGGTCCGGACGGCCGGGGGCGCGCCCGGACCTGGGACTGGCCCGCCTCCGCGCGGGAGGTGCCCGTGGCCGACCTGCGCCACGAGGACGTCGACGTGGTCCTCCTGCAGCGCGAGCACGAGGTGGCGCTCGTGCACGAGTGGCTTGGGCGCGAGCCCGGTCGCGACCTGCCCGCCGTCTTCGTCGAGCACAACACGCCGAAGGGAGAGGTGCCGCTGACCCGTCACCCCATGGCGGACCGTGACGACGTCGTGGTGGCCCACGTCACGCACTTCAACCGGCTGTTCTGGGACAACGGCCGGGCGCCGACCGCCGTGGTCGAGCACGGCATCCCGGACCCCGGCTACCGCTACACCGGCGAGCTGGCGCGGGCCGCGGTGGTGGTCAACGAGCCGGTGCGGCGGGGGCGCGTGACCGGCACCGACCTGCTGGAGGGACTCAGCGAGGCCGCTCCCCTCGACGTGTTCGGGATGCGGGTGCAGGAGCTCCCCCGCCACCTCGGTCTCGGGGCCGACCGGCTCGCCGTGCACGAGGACCTGCCGCAGTCCCGGATGCACGAGGAGTTGCCGCTGCGGCGGGTCTACGTCCACCCGATCCGGTGGACCTCGCTGGGCCTGTCGCTGCTGGAGGCCATGTTCCTGGGCATGCCGGTGGTCGCCCTGGCCACGACCGAGGCCGTCGAGGCGGTCCCGCGCGAGGCAGGCGTTCTCAGTACCGACCCGCACGTCCTGCGGGATGCCGTCGCCCGACTGCGGCAGGATCATGCCTGGGCGATCGACATGGGCAAGCACGCGAGGGCCGCGGCGGCCTCCCGGTACGGCGTCGAGCGCTTCCTGGCCGACTGGGACCGACTTCTCACGGAGGTGACCCGATGAAGATCGCCATGGTCTCCGAGCACGCCAGCCCGCTCGCCGCCATCGGCGGAGTCGATGCCGGCGGTCAGAACGTCCACGTGGCGGCCCTGTCGACCGCGCTGGCCGGCCTCGGTCACGATGTCACCGTCTACACCCGCCGGGACGACCCGACGCTGCCCGACCGGGTCACGACCGCGGAGGGGGTCGTGGTCGAGCACGTGCCCGTCGGGCCCGCCGGGCCGGTGCCCAAGGACGACCTGCTCGACTTCATGCCGGCCTTCGGCGAGCACCTCGCAGCGGCCTGGGCGGAGGACGTACCCGACGTCGTGCACAGCCACTTCTGGATGTCCGCGCTGGCTGCCCTCGTCGCCGGCCGCGCCACCGGCGTCCCGGTCGTGCACACCTACCACGCCCTCGGCGTCGTCAAGCGGCGCCACCAGGGCGCCAAGGACACCAGCCCGCGCGAGCGCGTGCGGCTCGAGTCGGCCATCGCGCGCGACGTCCAGCGCGTGGTCGCCACCTGCTCCGACGAGGTCTTCGAGCTGGTCCGGATGGGCGCGCACCGGGCGCGGATCTCGGTGGTCCCGTGCGGCGTCGACCTCGGCCGGTTCACCGAGAGCGGTCCGGCGTGGCCGCGCAGCGACCGACCCCGGCTGCTGAGCATCGGGCGCCTCGTCGAGCGCAAGGGCGTCGACACGGCAATCGAGGCGCTCCGAGGCGTCCCCGGGGCGGAGCTCGTCATAGCCGGCGGCCCACCGCTGTCGCAGCTCGGCGCGGACCCGGAAGCCCGCCGGCTCAAGGAGCTCGCGACGAACCTGGGCGTGCACGACCGGGTGCTGATGCTCGGTCAGGTCTCGCGCGAGGACGTCCCGGCTCTCATGCGCTCCGCGGACGTGGTCGTCTGCGTTCCGTGGTACGAGCCGTTCGGCATCGTGCCGCTGGAGGCCATGGCGTGCCGGCGGCCCGTCGTCGCCTCCGCGGTCGGCGGGCTGGTCGACACCGTCGCGGACGGCGTGACGGGCTACCTCGTGCCGCCGCGCGACCCCGAAGGCCTCGCCGCCGTGCTGCGGCGCATGCTCGCCAACCCCTTCGCGCTCGAGGCCCTGGGCCGGGCGGGCATCGAGCGCGCGCGCAGCCGCTACGCGTGGGAGCGCATCGCCCGCGAGACCGCGACGGTCTACCAGCACGTCCGCCAGCAGCGGCGGCCGGCGTCGAGAAGGGAGCTCGTCCGATGAGCCGGGACTACACCGCCCACGTCGCCGAGCTGCAACGGGCCCTCGCGGTGTTTCCCGACCACCTGCCCACGCTCGAGCGCTGGGGCCGTCATCTGGCGGGGGTCCTCGTCGGTCGGGGGCGGCTGCTCGCCGCCGGCAACGGTGGCAGCGCGGCCGAGGCCCAGCACCTGACCGCGGAGCTCGTCGGCCGCTTCCGAGAGGACCGCATGCCGCTGTCCGCGCTCGCGCTCAACGCCGAGACCTCGACCCTGACCGCGGTCCTCAACGACTACGGCGCGGAGGAGGTGTTCGCGCGCCAGGTCCAGGCCCACGGCCGGCCGGGCGACGTGCTCGTGCTGCTGTCCACCAGCGGGCGGTCACCGAACGTCCTGCGCGCCGCCGCCGCCGCCCGCGCCGACGGGCTGACCGTGTGGGCGCTGACCGGGCCGGGGCCGAACCCGCTGGCCGACGCTGCCCACGAGAGCGTCTGCGTCCACGCCGCGACGACGTCCGCGGTGCAGGAGTGCCACCTGCTCGCCGTACACGTCCTCTGCGCGGCTGTCGACGACGCCCTCGGGGTTCCGCCCAACGGACGGAGCTCCCTGCTCGTCGTCGACGAGGTCCTCGCGTGAGTGGCCCCGTCGTCGTCGTCGGCGACGTCCTGCTCGACCGTGACCTCCTCGGCACCGTCGAGCGGGTCACGCCCGACGCCCCCGCGCCCGTGCTCGACGTCAGCGACGACCGGCCACGGCCGGGTGGCGCGGGGCTGGCCGCACTGATGGCCGCGGCCGGCGGACGCGATGTCGTCCTCGTCACCGCGCTGGCCGATGACGCAGGCGCGCGGGAGCTGCGCCGGCTGCTCGAGGGACACGTGGAGCTCGTGGCCCTGCGCGACCTCGGCGGCACGAGGGAGAAGATCCGGCTGCGCGCGGGCGGCACGTCACTGGCCCGCATCGACCGCGGTGGTCCGCCTCGCCTGGTCGAGGAGGCGCCGGCGCGCCTGGCGCAGGTGCTGGCCGGCGCGGGGGCCGTGCTCGTCTCCGACTACGCGGGCGGGGTCGCGGCAAGCACCGTCGTACGCCGGGAGCTGACCGCCCTCGCCGGGGCTGCCCGCCGTACGCCCGTCGTCTGGGACCCGCACCCGCGCGGAGCGCTGCCCGTCCCGCGGGTCACGCTCGCCACGCCGAACCAGGCGGAGGCGGCGCACTTCGCCGGCGACGTCGCGGCCGGCGAGCGCGGCCTCGCGCAGGTCGGGCCCCGAG
>JALYMU010000138.1 GCA_030773595.1 Actinomycetota bacterium
AACAAGCAACCACAAAGGCCACCCACCCTGACCGGGGGTATAAATTTGGCATTGACTATGGCACGCTGTTGAGTTCTCAAGGACCAGACGCACACCGATCCAGCCGCTAGGCCATCCTCGGGGCAACCCCTGTACTTTACGGACCTGATCCGAGGCTGTCAAACCCGCCTCGTGTCGGGGTCCCGGTCGACAGTGCCCGTTCACAGCGCTAAGGCCTGTGGGGCTCGATGTCGGGGGAGTCGCGCCGCGGGACCGGCCACCGTCTCGGTGTCCGTTCCTCCCGTCCGGGCGACCTCTCGAGAGTGCGGCATCCGCGCTCCGGAGTCAAATCCCGCCCGCCTCCGGCTCCTCACCGGCCGCGGGCACTGAGGTCAACCACCGCGCCCCCGCATCCATTCCCCTGCCTCGGGGGGATGCGACCGACACCCGGCCGACCACGCCCGCCTCCGGCTCGTCACCGGCCGCGGGCACTGAGGTCAACCACCGCGCCCCCGCATCCATTCCGGGGACGGCCCGGCCTCGGGCGCCGGTCGGGGCCTCGCCGCGGTCAGACGACCTCGACGGCGGCGAGGTTGCGCTTGCCGCGCCGCAGGACGAGCCAGCGCCCGTGGAGCAGATCGTCGGGCTCGGGCGTGGCGGACTCGTCCGTCACCCGCTCGTTGTTGACGTACGCCCCGCCCTCCGCGATGGTCCGCCGGGCCGCGGACCGGCTGGCCGCCAGCCCCGTCTCGGCGAGCAGCTCCACGACTGGGGGCAGCGGAGCGCTCACGGATGCCCGCGGCAGCTCCGCCAGCGACGCGGCCAGCGTCGGCGCGTCGAGCTCGGCGAGATCGCCCTGTCCGAACAGCGCCCGGCTCGCCGCCTCCACCCTGGCGCACTCCTCGGCGCCGTGGACGAGCGTCGTCACCGCCCGCGCCAGGGTCCGCTGCGCGGCCCGCGCCGCCGGACGCGCGGCCGTCTCCTCCTCGAGCGCCTCGATCTCCTCCCGCGCGAGGAACGTGAAGATCCGCAGGTACTTCGCGACGTCCCGGTCGTCGGCGTTCATCCAGAACTGGAAGAAGGCGTACGGCGGAGTCAGCTCGGGGTCGAGCCACACCGTCCCGCTCTCGGTCTTGCCGAACTTCGTCCCGTCCGCCTTCGTGACCAGCGGCGTCGTCATCGCGTGTACCGAGGCGCCGGTGACCCGGCGTACGAGGTCGACACCGGCGACGATGTTGCCCCACTGGTCGCTGCCGCCGGTTTGCAGCACGCAGCCGTGGCGGCGGTGCAGCTCGAGGTAGTCGTTGGCCTGCAGGATCTGGTAACTGAACTCCGTGTAGCTGATCCCGCCCGCGGCGAGGCGCGCGCTCACCGATTCGCGGTCGAGCATCCGGTTGACGCTGAAGTGCTTGCCGACGTCACGCAGGAACGCGATGGTCGACATCGGCCCGGTCCAGTCCAGGTTGTTCACCATGGTGGCGGCCGCGGACCCCTCGAAGCTCAGGAAGCGTGCGACCTGAGCGCGGATCCGCTCGACCCAGCCGGCGACCACGTCGGCCTCGTTGAGCGTGCGCTCCGCGGTCTTGCCACTCGGGTCCCCGACGAGTCCGGTGGCGCCGCCGACGAGCGCGAGCGGGCGGTGCCCCGCGTCCTGGAGCCGGCGGGCGGTGAGGATCTGCACGAGGTTGCCCAGATGCAGGCTCGGCGCCGTCGGGTCGAAGCCGACGTAGAACGTGACCGGACCCGCCGCCAGGGCCGCGCGCAACGCCGCCTCGTCGGTGGACTGCGCGACGAGGCTCCGCCAGTGCAGCTCGTCGAGGATGTCGGTCACGGTTCCGCGACGCCCTTTCGATGAGGTCCGATGCGCCCGGAGCCGACCTCGGGACGCTCCCGCGGCGGCGCGTGTGCGCCTACAGCCTGCCGGACGCCGCGGTGCGCCGGCGACGCGGTATCGCGGGGCGGTACGGCGAGACGGTCGGCTCGCCGTCGAGCCGGAACCGCCACGGCGTGGCGGCTCCCTCCCCGGACACGCCGACCCGTGGGCCGACGGCGACCGGCCCCACCACACCCGTCCCGGCGTACACCCGCAGCGGCGACCCGTCCGAGACCGCGTCCACGCCGTTCAGGGACCCCTCGACCCCGAGCGCGACGCACAGCCGCGCCGGACCCCGAGCGAGGTCCCGAGGCCGCACGACGCTTCCCCGCCGGCGCTGCGCGACCTCCTCGCCAAGCACCACCTCGCCCGCCCGCAGCAGCACGGCGGCAGCCGTGCCCTCCGGCTGGCAGACCAGGTTCATGCACCAGTGCATGCCGTAGGTGAAGTAGACGTAGACCCGCCCGGGCCTGCCGTACATCACCTCGTTACGGCGCGTCCGGCCGCGGAAGGCGTGCGAACCGGGGTCGCGCTTGCCGTCGTACGCCTCAACCTCGGTGAGACGTACGGCGACCTCGCCCTCGCCGCCCGCGGAGCTGACGAGGACGCAGCCGAGCAGGTCCGGCGCCACCTCGAGCACGGGACGGTCGAAGAAGGACCGGTCCAGTGGTGCAGCGATCTCCTCAGGGCTCACCGCGAGCCCGTCTCGCCCGTCGCCCAGGCCCCGTGGCCGTGCGCGGCGTCGGCGAGCGCGGCGAGCTGCTCGGCGACCCGCGCGGGTGCCGTGCCGCCGTGGGCCGACCGAGACTCCAGGGCGCCGCGCACGCTGAGCACCTGGCGTACGTCGGGCGTGAGGTGCGGCGAGATGCCGGCGAGGTCGGCGTCACCCACGTCCCAGAGCTCGCAGCCGTGCCCGTCGCACCACTGCACGAGCGCGCCGGTCACCTCGTGCGCCTCGCGGAAGGCGACGCCCTGGCGCACCAGCCACTCCGCCACGTCGGTCGCCAGGGAGAAGCCCTCGGGCGCCGAGGCGGTGAGCCGCTCGGCGCGGACCTTCATCGTGGAGATCATCCCGGCGAAGGCGGGCAGCACGAGCAGGAGCTGCTCGACGGCGTCGAAGACGGGCTCCTTGTCCTCCTGCAGGTCGCGGTCGTAGGCGAGCGGCAGGCCCTTGAGCGTCGTGAGCAGCCCGGTGAGGTGACCGATCAGCCGGCCGGACTTGCCGCGGGCGAGCTCGGCGACGTCGGGGTTCTTCTTCTGCGGCATGATCGAGGAGCCGGTCGCCCACGCGTCGTCGAGCTCCACCCAGCCGAACTCCCGCGAGGTCCACAGGCACACCTCCTCGCCGAGGCGCGAGAGGTGGACCCCGAGCAGCGCGGCGACGAAGAGGAACTCCGCCGCGAAGTCGCGGTCGGACACCGCGTCGATCGAGTTGTCCGCCGGCCGGTCGAAGCCGAGCTCGGCGGCGACCGCGGCGGGGTCGAGCGGCAGCGAGGACCCGGCGAGGGCGCCGCTGCCCAGCGGGGACACCGCGGCGCGGCGGTCCCAGTCCTGGAACCGCTCGACGTCGCGCTTGAAGGCCTGCACGTGGGCGAGCAGCTGGTGGGCGAAGAGCACCGGCTGCGCGTGCTGGAGGTGCGTCAGGCCGGGGGCGGGCACCGTGCGGTGGCGCTCGGCGGTCGAGACGACCGCGGTCTCCAGCTCCGCGACGCGGCCGACGATCGCGCGCACCTGGTCGCGCAGGTACAGGCGCAGGTCGGTGGCGACCTGGTCGTTGCGGCTCCGGCCCGCCCGCAGCTTGCCGCCGAGCGTGCCGAGCCGCTCCAGCAGACCGCGCTCCAGGGCGGTGTGTACGTCCTCGTCGTCGACCGTCGGGCGGAAGGCCCCCGTGCGCACGGCCTGGGCCAGGTCGTCGAGAGCCGCGAGCATGCGGCCCAGCTCGTCCTCGGTGAGCAGGCCGGCGCGGTGCAGTACGCGAGCGTGCGCCCTGGAGGCCTGCAGGTCGTACGGCGCGAGCCGCCAGTCGAAGTGCACGCTCACCGACAGCCGGGCGAGGGCGTCGGCGGGGCCGCCGGCGAACCGGCCGCCCCACAGCCGGGTGCCCGGCGTGCCGTCGGTCGTCGCGTCAGCCACCCGTGCCCCCCTGCCCCCGCGTCGTCTGGTCCCGCTTGGCCGCGATCCGGCTCGGCAGCCCCCACAGCTCGACGAAGCCCTTGGCGAGCGATTGGTCGAAGCGGTCCTCCGCGTCGTATGTCGCGAGGTTGAAGTCGTAGAGCGACTCCTCGCTGCGCCGCCCGGTGACGACCGCGCGGCCGCCGTGCAGCGTCATGCGGATGTCACCGGAGACGTGCTCCTGGGACTTCGCCATGAAGGCGTCGAGAGCGTACTTCAACGGCGAGAACCACAGCCCGTCGTACACGAGCTCGGCCCAGCGCTGCTCGAGCTGGCGCTTCATCCGGGCCAGGTCGCGCTCGACGGTGACGTTCTCGAGCTCCTGGTGGGCGGTGATCAGCGCGATGGCTCCCGGGGCCTCGTAGACCTCCCGGCTCTTGATGCCGACCAGGCGGTCCTCGACCAGGTCGAGCCGGCCGACGCCCTGAGCGCCGGCGCGGGCGTTGAGCGCCTCGATCGCCTGCAGCATGGTCACGGGCTTGCCGTCGATCGCGACCGGGACGCCCGCCTCGAAGGTCAGGACGACCTCGTCCGGCTCCCGCGGCACCGCCGGGTCCTGCGTGTAGTCGTAGACGTCCTCGATCGGGGCGTTCCAGATGTCCTCGAGAAAGCCAGTCTCGACCGCCCGGCCCCAGACGTTCTGGTCGATGGAGTACGGCGACTTCTTCGTGACGTCAATCGGGAGGTTCTTCTCCTCGGCGAACGCGATGGCCTTGTCCCGCGTCATGCCGGAGTCACGGACCGGCGCCAGCACGCGCAGGTCGGGAGCCAGTGCGCCGATGCCGACCTCGAAGCGGACCTGGTCGTTGCCCTTGCCGGTGCAGCCGTGGGCGACCGTCGTCGCGCCGTGGGCGCGGGCCGCGTCGACCAGGTGCTTGACGATCGTCGGCCGGGACAGCGCGGACACCAGCGGGTAACGGTCCATGTAGAGCGCGTTGGCCTGCAGGGCCGGCAGGCAGTACTCCTCGGTGAACTCGTCGCGGGCGTCGGCCACGACGGCCTCCACAGCGCCGCAGGCGAGCGCCCGCTGCCGGATGACCTCGAGGTCCTCACCACCCTGGCCGACGTCGGCGGCGACGGCGACCACCTCGGCTCCGGTTTCGGCGGCGATCCAGCCGATGGCGACCGAGGTGTCCAGACCCCCGGAGTAGGCGAGTACGACGCGCTCGGTCACGAGCGTTCTCCTTCGGTGTGTGGGAACGGGGTGGCCGCGGCTGCGGCCGGAAGCGGGTGGGGTGCGGCGCCGTCGTGGCGGTGGGCGTCCGGGCCGTGGTCACGGCGGGCGTCGGCGCCCTCGTCGCGGCGCGGCGTACGGCGGTCCGCCCGGCCCTCGGCCAGGTGCAGCAGGTGCCTCGCGACGTCGCCGCCACCGTCGGGGTCCCGGCAGATGATCAGCACCGTGTCGTCACCGGCGATGGTGCCGAGCACGGGCTCGGGCGCGGCGTGGTCGATGGCCGAGGCGAGGAACTGCGCGGCGCCCGGCGGTGTGCGCAGGACCACCAGGTTCGCCGAGGGCGCGGCGGCGACGAGCAGCTCCTCGCACAGCCGACCCAGCCGCGAGTCGTGGAAGCCGTCGCTGACGATTCGAGGCGTCCGGTCGCCGCCCTCGGCGGGCACGGCGTAGACGAGGCCGCCCGAGCTGTGGCGGATCTTGACGGCGCCCAGCTCGTCGAGGTCACGGGACAACGTCGCTTGCGTCACCGCGACGCCGTCGTCGGCGAGCAGCCGGGCCAGCTCGCCCTGGGAGTGCACGCGGCCACGGGTGAGCAGCTCCACGATGCGCTGGCGGCGGGCCGCCTTGGTCGACGGCGTGCTCACGGTCCGCCGCCGTCGCTCGCGGCGGCGACCAGCGCCTCAGGCAGGGCGGCCACGAAGGAGTCGGCCTGCTCCGTGGTCAGCACCAGCGGAGGCACGAGCCGCACGACGTCCGGTGCGCAGGCGTTGACGAGGAAACCGGCCTGGCGCAGCGAGGACTCCGCCACCTTCGCGACCGGCGCCGTCAGCACGATCCCGATCATCAGGCCGGCGCCGCGGGTGCCCGCCACGAGCGGGGAGTCCAGCCGTTCGATGGCCGCCCGCAGGTGGGCGCCGACCCGCTCCGCGTTGCCGCACAGGTCCGCTGTCTCGACCGTGTCAAGGACAGCCAGCGCCGCGGCACACGCGACCGGGTTGCCGCCGAAGGTCGTGCCGTGCATTCCGGGCTCGAGCAGGCCGGCGCTGTCACCGAGCGCGACGCAGGCGCCGATGGGCAGACCGCCGGCGAGGCCCTTGGCAAGAGTCACGACGTCCGGCACGACGCCCTCGCGCTGCCAGGCGAACCACGCGCCGGTCCGCCCGATCCCGGTCTGCACCTCGTCGAGGACGAGCAGCGCGCCGGCCGAGGCGGTGATGTCCCGCAGCGCCGAGAGGTAGCCGGGGGGCGCGGGAAGGACACCCGCCTCACCGAGGATCGGCTCCACGACGACCGCCGCGGTGCGGTCGGTGACCGCCGTACGCATCGCCTCCAGGTCGCCGAACGGCACGTGGACGACACCCGGGACCAGCGGCTCGAACGGCGCCCGCTTGCCCGGCTGGCCGGTGAGGGACAGCGCGCCCATGGTGCGGCCGTGGAACGCGCCCTCGATCGCCACGACCTCGGACCGGCCCGTACGCCGGGTCAGCTTGAACGCCGCCTCGTTCGCCTCGGCTCCGGAGTTGCAGAAGAAGACCTTGCCGTCGTGGCCGAGCAGGCACAGCAGGCGCTCGGCCAGCGCCACCGACGGCTCGTTCGCGTAGAGGTTGGACGAGTGGGCAAGCGTCGCGATCTGCCGGGTGACCGCCGCGGTGACGGCCGGGTGCGCGTGCCCCAGCGCCGACACCGCGATGCCGCCGACCAGGTCGAGGTAGGCGCGCCCGGCCTCGTCCCACACCGTCGCGCCGTCGCCGCGCACCAGCGCCAGCGTGGGCGCGGCGTAGGTGCCCATGATCGCGTTGGACCAGCGCTCGGTCAGCGAGGCCGTGGCGGGCGCGGCGTGGGAGGTGAGGTTGGTCATGGCGTTCCCCCGTCCGACGTCACCATCGTTCCCACGCCTTCGTCCGTGAAGACCTCAAGCAGCAGCGCATGCGGCACGCGGCCGTCGAGGACGTGCGCGCGGGGGACGCCGCCACGCACGGCGCGCAGGCAGGCCTCCATCTTCGGCACCATCCCGCTGGAGAGCGTGGGAAGCAGCTCCTCGAGCTCGGTCGCGGTCAGGGTGCTCACCACCGCGTCGCTGTGCGGCCAGTCCAGGTAGAGCCCCTCGACGTCGGTGAGCACGACGAGCTTCTGGGCGCCGAGCGCGACGGCGAGGGCACCGGCGGCCGTGTCGGCGTTGACGTTGTAGACGTGGCCGTCGGCGCCCGGTGCGACGCTGGACACGACGGGGATGCGGCCGTCGTCGAGCAGGTCCACGACGATGCCGGGGTCGACGTCGGCCACGTCGCCGACCAGCCCGAGGTCGACCGCCTCGCCGTCGACCATCGCGGAGCGCCGCAGGGCGGTGAACAGCCGCGCGTCCTCGCCGGTGATCCCGACGGCGAAGGGCCCGTGCTCGTTGAGCAGGCCCACGACCTCGCGCTGGACCTGGCCGGCGAGCACCATCCGCACGACCTCCATGGCCTCGGGCGTGGTGACCCGGAAACCGCCGGCGAAGGACGACTCGATGCCGAGGCGGTCGAGTGCCGCGGTGATCTGCGGGCCGCCGCCGTGGACCACGACGGGGCGCAGCCCGGCGTAGCGCAGGAACGTGACGTCCTGCGCGAACGCCCGCTTCAGCGAGTCGTCGGTCATCGCGTTGCCGCCGTACTTCACGACGACGGTCGCGCCGTGCAGGCGCTCGAGCCAGGGCAGCGCCTCGACCAGCGTCGCGGCCTTGTCCAGGGCGGTGGCGCGGCTCATGAGGAGTACGCCGAGTTCTCGTGGACGTAGTCCGCCGTGAGGTCGTTGGTCCACACGGTCGCGGCCGCCGGGCCGGCGTGGAGGTCGAGGGTGATCCGTACGTCGGGACCGCTCATGTCGACCGCCTCCCGGGCCTCGCCCGGCGCGCCGCCCCGGCACACCTGCACGCCGTTGATGGCGACGTCGACCTGGTCGGGGTCGAAGGCCGCCGCCGTCGTGCCGGCAGCGGCGAGGATGCGTCCCCAGTTCGGGTCCTCGCCATAGACGGCGCACTTGACGAGGTTGCTGCGCGAGACGGCACGGCCGACGTCGACGGCCTCGTCCTCCGCCGCCGCCCCGGTGACCTCGATCGCGATGGTCTTGGTGGCGCCCTCCGCGTCGGCGAGTAGCTGGCGGGCAAGGTCGGCGCAGACCTCGGTCACGGCGGTGGTGAGCTCCTCGGGCGACGGCGTGCGCCCGCTGGCCCCGCTGGCCATCAGCACGACGGTGTCGTTGGTCGACATCGCGCCGTCGGAGTCGAGCCGGTCGAAGGTGAGCCGGCACGCCTCGCGCAACGCCGCGTCGAGCGTCTCACCGTCCGCGACGGCGTCGGTGGTGACGACGACGAGCATCGTCGCGAGCGCGGGGGCGAGCATGCCGGCGCCCTTCGCCATCCCGCCGACCGTCCAGCCTGCGGCCTCGCGGGCGGCCTGCTTGCGCACCGTGTCGGTCGTACGGATCGCCTCGGCGGCTGCGGCGCCACCGTCGGCGGACACGGCGGCCACGGCCGCGTCGACGCCGGCGAGCAGGCGGTCCATCGGCAGGTAGATCCCGATCAGGCCGGTCGAGCAGACGGCAACGTCGACGGCGGAGATGCCGAGGGCCTCCGCGACGTGCTCCGCGGTCCGGTGCGTGTCCTGGAACCCGCGTGGACCCGTGCATGCGTTGGCCCCACCGGAGTTGAGCACGACCGCGTCGAGGCGCCCGTCGGCACACGCCTGGCGCGACCAGCGCACCGGCGCCGCCTGCACACGGTTGGTCGTGAAGACCGCGGCGGCGGCGTGCTGCGGCCCGTCGTTGACGACGAGTGCGACGTCGGGCCCACCGCCGGCCTTGATGCCGGCCGCGACGCCGGCCGCCCGGAAGCCCTGCGCGGAGGTGACGCTCACGGTGCCACCCCGGCGGCGCTGAGTCCCGTGGTCTCCGGCAGGCCGAGGGCAAGGTTGACGTTCTGCAGCGCCTGGCCGGCGGCGCCCTTGCCGATGTTGTCGATCGCAGCCACGACGACGGCCCGGCCGGCGCGCTCGTCGGCGGCCGCCTGGAGATGTACGGCGTTCGAGCCGAGCGTCGAGGCCGTGCGGGGCCACTCGCCCTCGGGGAGCAGGTGCACGAACGGCTCGTCGGCGTAGGCGGCGGCGAGGGCGTCGCGCAGGGCGGCGGTCGTGACGCCGCTGCGCAGCCGCGCCGTGCACGTGGCGAGGATGCCGCGCGGCATGGGCGCCAGTACGGGCGTGAAGGACAGGGTCACCGGCGCTCCGGCTGCGGCGGTCAGCGCCTGCTCCATCTCCGGGGTGTGCTGGTGCGCGCCGCCCGCCTTGTACGCCGAGAGCGAGCCCATCACCTCGCTGCCGAGCAGGTGGGCGGCCGCGGCCCGCCCCGCTCCCGAGGTCCCCGAGGCTGCGACGACGACGACGTCGGAGGGCTCGGCGAGGCCGGCGGCGAGGATCGGCGCCAGCGCGAGGGCGACGGCCGTCGGGTAGCAGCCCGGGTTGGCGATCCGGCGCGCCGCCGCGATGCCGGCCCGGGCCCCGGGCAGCTCAGGCAGGCCGTAGGTCCACGTGCCCGCGTGTTCCCCGCCGTACCACCGCTGCCAGGCCTGCGCGTCGGTGAGGCGATGGTCGGCGCCGAGGTCGACCACGAGGGTCGAGGGGGGAAGCTGCGCCGCGAGAGCGGCCGAGTGACCGTGCGGCAGGGCGAGCAGGACGACGTCGGCTCCGGCGAGCGCCGCCGGGTCCTCGCCCGCCTGCAGAACGAGGTCGCCGAGCCCGGGCACGGCGGCCAGGTGCGGGTGCACGGCGGCGACCGTGTCACCGGCGCGCGACCCCGCGCTCGCGGCCACGAGGTCAAGTCCAGGGTGCGCCGCGAGCAGGCGGAGCAGCTCTCCCCCGGCGTACCCGCTGGCTCCGGCGATCGCGACGGTGGTTCCCATGGCATGACCATACAGGGTGTTGCATCTCTATGCCTACGCGGCGACGACAGCGAGCGCAGTGCTCACCCCAGCGGGTCGCCCGGACCCCACGGCAGCACGCGGAGCATCCTGCCGTCCCCCGCGGTGATCCGCTCGGCCTCCGCCTCGAGCGTGTCCACGTCGTCCTTGTCGGCGCGCAGGTAGCGCCCGGACAGCGCGTCGAGACGCCCGCTCGCGACGGCGACGATGAGCTCGACGACGCGCTCCGGCGGCGTCCACCGGTCCGCCGGCACCTGCGCGTGCATCGGCATGGCGCCGGACATGTCCGTCTGCACCAGACCGGGTGCGACCTCGAAGGCGCGCACGCCGTGGGCCGAACCCGCCATCGCGACCGCTCCACCGAGCCGGAACAGCGCTGCCTTGCTGGCGGCGTAGGCGCTGTAGACGTCGGTGTCGCGCGCGCCGAACCCGGAGCTGAGGTCGACGACGCGCCCGCACCCGCGCGCGACCATTCCCGGGACGACCGCGCGGACCAGGTTGAACGGGCCACGCAGGTTCGTCTCGAGCACTGCCCACCACTCCTCCGGGTCCGCCTCCCACACCGGCACCTCCCGCGACTCGATCCGGCCGGCGTTGTTGACCAGCAGGTCGATCGGGCCGAGGGTGCGCTCGGCCTCCCGGACCGCCGCAATGACCGCATCGGCGCAGGTCACGTCTGCCACCACGGTGCTGCAGCGGCGACCGTGTCCCTCGAGGTCGCGCCGTACGGCGTCGAGGCGGGCGGCATCGCGGCCCAGCAGCGCCACGCCGGCGCCCGCCTCGGCCAGGCCGGCGGCCACCGCGCGACCGATCCCGCGCCCGGTGCCGGTCACGATCGCGACCTGCCCTGCCAGGGCTTGCACTGCTGCCACCATGCCGACTCCCGTCTCCTGACCCCGACGACTGGTCTCGCCCCGAGCGCGACCCGCCCGTACCGGATCGCCGTCCATGCGCGCCGGCACGGACGGGACACCCCGATCGTGGCGTGCGCAGCGACACGGCCGACAGTCGGGCCGGCGCTGCGCCGGTCGACCCGCTGCGGCTCGGCGCTCGAGTCGCCGCGGCGACGACGCTCGCGTACGGTCGAGGCAGCACCGACCCGGGAGGCGGCATGAGGGCGCGGTCCCGCAAGTCCGACGAGACGGTCCACTCGATCACCGGCGCGCGCCGCGGGCTGACCGACGACGTGGCCGCTCGACAGCGGCGCTACGCCCTGTCCATGGGCCTGCGAACCGTGTGCTTCATCCTCGCGGCGCTCACGCCGGGATGGCCCAGGTGGGTCTTTCTGGCCGGGGCCATGGTGCTGCCCTACATCGCCGTCGTGGTCGCGAACGCCGGGCGCGAGCGCGTCCGCGATATGGCGGCGTTCGAGCCTCCGGTCGTGCGCGCGGCCATCCCCGCACGCCGCGCCGACGACTTCTCCTGAACCGCTGGTGTGCCGGACAGGTTCGTGTACGCTCAACAATCGAGCGCTTCGTTCCCCCGTCGGAGCGCTCCCGATGCCGGGCAGCTCCCCCCCGTGGCCGCCCGGCATCGCTGTGTCGGAACGCATGTCCTGACGTCCTGCCGGACGACCGGGCCCGTGTGACACTTGCCGCCATGCCGACGACCGAACCGCACGGCGTGGTGTGCTCCGCGAAGGGGTGTCGCGCCGACGCGGTCTGGGTCCTGGCGTGGAACAACCCGAAGATTCACACCGCCGCGCGACTCAAGACGTGGGTGGCGTGCCCGGAGCACCTCGGGCACCTACGGGAGTTCCTCGGGGTCCGCGGCTTCCTGCGCGAGGTCGTCGCCCTGGAGGACTGGGACCCGGCCCCCGCCTGATCGGTCGTGTCCTCGCCGGGTCGGGACGCGCTCACCCCGGCCGGCTCATCCCCCGATGGCGGACATCGGCCGGTCCGGCTGGAGGAACCTCGCGTCGTCGATCCCGTGTCCGGGCAGCTTGCGGCCCAGCGCAGCACGCATCCGCCGGGCAAGCTCGGCGTCGTCCGCCCCCGCACGCATCGCGGCGCGCAGGTCGGATTCCTCCCGCGCGAACAGGCAGTTGCGCAGCTGGCCGTCCGCGGTCAGCCGGACCCGGTCGCAGGCGCCGCAGAACGGCCGGGTCACGCTTGCGATCACACCGACCCGTGCCGGCCCGCCGTCGACGAGCCAGGTCTCGGCCGGCGCGCTGCCCCGGCGTACGGTCTCGTCGGGGGCGAGCTCGAACTCCGCGCCGAGGCTCGCGAGGATCTCCTCCGCGGTGATCATGGACTCCCGCCGCCACGCGTGCTGGGCGTCGAGCGGCATCTGCTCGATGAAGCGCAGCTCATAGCCCTGGTCCAGACACCAGCGCAGCAGAGCCGGGGCCTCGTCGTCGTTGACGCCGCGCATGAGGACGGCGTTGACCTTGACCGGGGCGAGCCCGGCCGCCGACGCGGCGGCGAGCCCGAGGAGGACGTCGTCGAGGCGGTCGCGCCGGGTCAGGGTCTGGAAGCGGTCGCTGCGCAGCGTGTCGAGGGACACGTTGACCCGGTCGACGCCGGCGGCCGCGAGCGGCCCGGCCAGCCGGCGCAGCCCGATGCCGTTCGTGGTCACGGAAATCTGTGGGCGCGGCCGCAGAGCCGCGACCCGCTCCACCAGCCCCACGAACCCGCGCCGCAGCAGCGGCTCGCCGCCCGTGAAGCGGACCTCGGTGACGCCCTCGGCCACCGCGACGCCGACGAGCCGCACGACCTCGTCGTCGGTGAGCTGGTCGGCCGTCGGCAGCCAGCCGAGCCCTTCCTCGGGCATGCAGTAGGTGCACCGGAGGTTGCAGCGGTCAGTCAGCGAGACGCGCAGGTCGGTGGCGACCCGGCCGTAGCTGTCGACGAGCATCCCGGGCCTCCTTCCCTCCGCCGTGGTCAGCCTACGTGGCAGGTATGACGGGGCGCCGTCTTCGCGATGCGCGGCGTTTCGCGGTCCTCGCCTCCTGCCCGCACCGGACCGGCCGACACCCCTTTCGACGGGGACCCGGCACGCGCGCCTCGCCGCCACGACCGAGGCCGCGAGGAGGCCGGCACGCGGGTACGGTCGAGGCGTGTACCGGTTCGTGCTCCAGCCGCGCTGGCTCGCGGGACACCTGTTCGTACTGGCGGTCATGATCGCGTGCGTGCAGCTCGGCCAGTGGCAGTGGCACCGCCACGAGCAGCGGTCGGCGCACGACGCGCAGCTGAGCGCCAACCTCGCGGCGGACCCCGTACCGCTGAGCGAGCTCGGGGGGCGACCCGTCGACGCGCGCACCGAGTGGCGCGCGGTGACCGTGCGAGGGACCTATGACACGGCGGGGTCGGTGCTCGTGCGCAACCGCACCCACGACGGCCCGAAGGGGTACGACGTGCTGGTGCCGCTGGTCACCGGGAGCGGCGAGGCGGTGGTCGTGAACCGGGGGTGGGTGCCGGCGAGCGGAGCGGCGACCGCGCGGGTCGACGTACCGCCACCGCCCGAGGGGCAGGTCAGCGTGACGGGTCGCCTCCGGGCGAGCGAGCGCGCCGCGGGGCCGGACGAGGCCGGCGTGGTACGCGGCCCACAGCCCTCGGTTCTGCGCATCGACCCGGCGGTCGTCGAGGACCTGGTAGGCCGCCCGCTGCTGCGCGGCTACGTGCAGGCGACGGAGGAGTCGCCCGCGCCCGCGACATCGCTGACGCCGATCGGCGAGCCGGGCCGCGGCGGCGGGCGCAACCTCGCCTACTCGCTGCAGTGGTACGTCTTCGCCGCCGTCGCGCTCGGCGGCTGGGTCCTGCTGCTGCGCCGGGAGGCCCACGACCTGCGTCACGCCGCCGACACGGCACGCACCCCTGCTCCGGTCTGACGGCTCGGCTCAGGTCGGGGCCGGCGCCGGCATGAGGCGCGGGAGCACCTCCTCGATCGGCTCGCGCAGGACGGCCGAGGCCATGTCGTCGTACGGCGTGGGGTCCCGGTTGACGACGACGAGCCGCGCGCCCGCGCGGACGGCCAGCCCGGCGAGCCCCGCGGCGGGTTGGACGGTGAGCAGCGTGCCGACCGCCAGGAACAGCTCGCAGTCGCGCGCCGCGGCCGCCGCGGCGGCGAGGACCTCGGGACGCAGCGACTGCCCGAAGGAGATCGTGGCGGACTTCTGGATGCCTCCGCACACCGTGCACGCCGGGTCCGGGTCTCCCGCCGCGACCCGGTCGAGCGCCTCACGCATCGGCGTCGCCCGCCCGCAGGACAGGCACTCGACCTCGAACAGCGTGCCGTGGATCTCGACCACCGTGCCGGGCGAGCTGCCCGCTCTCTGGTGCAGGCCGTCGATGTTCTGGGTGACGAGCGCCCGGAGCCGTCCGGTGCGCTCGAGGTCGACCAGGGCCCGGTGCCCCGCGTTGGGCTCGGCGGTCCAGGCCGGGTGCTCGGCGCGGTTGCGCCAGGCGACCCGGCGTACGTCCGGGTCGGACAGGTAGGTCTGGAGGTCGAACATGCGCTGCGCGCCGGGGTTGCGTGTCCAGACGCCCGCCGGGCCGCGGAAGTCGGGGATGCCCGACGCCGTCGAGATCCCCGCGCCGGTCAGGACGGTGACGGTCGACGCGGCCTCGACCCAGCCGGCGACGTGGTCCACGGAGGCAGGGCCGGTCATGTCCCGACCGTACGTCGGGGCCGCCGCACGTGCCCGCGCTGCCCGCACGTCCGTCGCCGCCGCGGCGTGCCCGCCGTACGCCATCGCCCACGGCGTGCGGCTGGGGCAGGATGGACGGCATGGACCTCGGGCTGCGCGACCGCGTCTTCCTCGTCACCGGTGGCAGTCGCGGGCTGGGCCGCGCGACCGCCGAGGTCCTGGCCGCGGAAGGCGCCAAGGTTGTCCTGTGCGCACGGGACGCCGAGCGGGTCAGCGCCGCCGCGGCGCAGCTCGGCGGCGGCGACGTCGCGATGGGCCTGGACGCCGACCTGTCCGAGGGTGGCGTCGAGGGACGGCTCGTCGCGGCGGCGATCGGCCGCTACGGGCGGCTCGACGGCGCACTCCTGAGCGTGGGCGGCCCGCCCTCCGGCACCGTCACGGGCACGACGGATGCCGCGTGGCGGTCGGCGTTCGAGCAGGTCTTCCTCGGTCCACTGCGGGTGGCGCGGGCGGTCGCCGCTGGTATCGGGGCCGACGGTGGCGCGCTCGTGTTCGTCCTGTCGACGTCGGTGCGCTCACCGATCGCGGGGCTGGCGGTGTCCAACGGCCTTCGGCCGGGGCTCGCGATGGTCGCGAAGGACCTCGCCGACGAGCTCGCCCCCCGCAACATCCGGGTCAACGGCCTGCTGCCCGGGCGGATCGACACCGACCGGGTGCGCGAGCTCGACGCCGCGGGCGGTCGCGGCCCGAAGGCGCGCAGGGACAACGAGCGCGCCGTCCCGCTGGGCCGCTACGGCGAGCCCGCGGAGTTCGGGCGCGCTGCGGCATTCCTGCTCTCGCCGGCCGCGTCGTACGTCACCGGTGCGATGCTGCCGGTGGACGGCGGGTCGCTGCGCGCGCTGTAGCGGCCTCGCGGCGCGTCATGCGGTGGCCACGGCCACGCTGTCGACCGCGGTCGCACCGGCGCGCTGCACTCCGTCCACCGCCGTGGCCCCGCCACGCTCGGCACCGTCGACGCCCTGGCGTTCGAACTGCGTGCGGTAGAGCTCGGCGTAGAGCCCGCCCGCGGCCAGCAGCTCCTCGTGCCGGCCACGCTCGACGATCCGCCCGTCGTCGACCACGAGAATCTGGTCGGCGTCGCGGACCGTGGACAGCCGGTGCGCGATGACCAGCGAGGTACGCCCGGCCAGCGCGGTCTTCAGCGCCCGCTGGACGGCCACCTCGGACTCGGAGTCCAGGTGTGCCGTCGCCTCGTCGAGGACGACGATGGCCGGTGCCTTGAGCAACAGCCGGGCGATGGCCAGGCGCTGCTTCTCCCCGCCCGAGAGCCGGTAGCCGCGGTCGCCCACGACGGTCTCGAGCCCGTCGGGCATCGCGGCGACGAGGTCGTAGATCTGGGCCGCCTGCATCGCCGCGACGAGCTGCTCCTCGGTGGCGTCCGGGCGGGCGTAGAGCAGGTTCGCTCGCACGGTGTCGTGGAACATGTGCGCGTCCTGGGTGACGACGCCGATGGCGCGGTGCAGCGAGGCCTGGGTGACGTCGCGGACGTCGACACCGCCGACACGGACCACGCCCGCGGTCGCGTCGTACAGCCGGCCCACCAGCATCGTGATGGTCGTCTTGCCGGCCCCGGACGGGCCGACGAGCGCCACCAGCTGGCCCGGCTCCGCGTGGAACGAGACGCCGTGCAGCACCGTCGTTGCCGGTGTCTTGTCGAGCACCGCGACCGACTCGAGCGAGGCCAGCGACACCTGCTCCGCGGTGGGGTAGCCGAAGAGGACGTCGTCGAACTCGACGGAGGCCGGTCCGCGCGGCAGCGCCACGGCGCCCGCCTTCTCCGTGACCATCGGCTCGAGGTCGAGCACCTCGAAGACCCGCTCGAAGCTGACCAGCGCGGTCATGACGTCGACGCGCACGTTGGACAGCGCGGTGAGCGGCCCGTACAGCCGGGTCAGGTACGCCGCGAGCGCGACCACCGTCCCGACGCCGAGCGTGCCGGAGGCGGCAAGCACGCCCCCGACGCCGTAGACCATGGCGGTGGCCAGCGCCGCGACGGTCGTCAGGGAGACGAAGAAGACGCGGCCGTACATCGCGCTCGTGACGCCGATGTCCCTGACCCGGCCGGCCTTCTCGCGGAAGCTCGACTCCTCGACCTCCGGGCGCCCGAACAGCTTGACCAGCAGCGCCCCCGACACGTTGAAGCGCTCGGTCATCGAGTTGGTCATCTGCGCGTTCAGGGCGTAGGACTCGCGCGTCAGGGCCTGGAGCTTGGTGCCGATCAGCTTGGCGGGGATGACGAACACCGGCAGCAGCACCAGCGACAGCAGGGTGATCTGCCACGAGAGCACCAGCATCGCGGCGAGCGTCAGCACGACGCCGATCACGTTGGAGACGACGCCCGACAGGGTGCCGGTGAAGGCCTGCTGCGCGCCGAGGACGTCGTTGTTCAGGCGGCTGATCAGCGCGCCGGTCTGCGTGCGGGTGAAGAACGCGATCGGCATGCGTGAGATGTGCGTGTAGACGTGCGAGCGCATGTCGTAGATCAGGCCCTCGCCGATGCGCGTCGAGAGCCAGCGTGACCACAGCTGGAGCCCGGCGTCGACCAGAGCGAGCGCCGCGACGAGCAGCGCCAGCGACACGACCAGCCCGCGGTCGCCCGTCTCGGGAGGATCGGTGCCGATGCCGTCATCAATGATCTTCTTGAAGATCAGCGGGTTGAGCACCGCGAGGACGGCCGCCAGCACGATGAGGGCCAGGAACAGCGTCAGCTCGCGCCGGTAGGGGGCCGCGAACCGCGCGATCCGCCGGACCGTGCCCGGCGCCAGCTTGGTGTCCTGCACCGACGGGTCGCGCTTGAACGACCGCATCATGGAGTACTGGGCGACGTCCTGCACGGGCGGCCCCCTCGAACGTCTTAGAAGGCGGAGATCCCCGTCATCGCGCGGCCGATGATCAGCTGCTGGATCTGCGAGGTGCCTTCGTACAGCGTGGTAACCCGCGCGTCGCGCAGGTACTTCCCGGCCGGGTACTCGTCGATGTAGCCGTAGCCGCCGTGCGCCTGGACGCACGCGTTCGCGGCCCGCACGCTCATCTCGCTGGCGTAATACTTGGCCTTGGACGCGGCCAGCGAGTAGTCCTCACCGCGGCTCTTGAGGTCGGCGACGCGCCAGGTGAGCAGCCGGGCGCAGTCGACCTCGACGGCGGTGTCGGCGATCAGCGCCTGCACGAGCTGGTGTCCCGCGACGGCCTTGCCGAACTGCACGCGCTCCTTGGTGTAGCGGACCATCTGGTCCAGCGCGGCCTGGCCGAGGCCGGTGCAGGAGGCGC
>JALYMU010000139.1 GCA_030773595.1 Actinomycetota bacterium
GCGGTCATGCCGTTGGCGCCGTCCGGCGCCGAGCCGTGGCGAGAGCGAGCCAACCGAGGCCCACCCCGGCGAGGCCGGTCGCGAGCCCGGCGGTGGCGAGCGAGAGCGGCAGCACCGAGCTCTCAGACGACGCTACGGCGGCGCTGTCGCCGCCGGAACCACCCGAGCCGCTCGCTGCAGCCTGCCCGTGCGCTCCGGCGGCCGGCGTGAGCTGGAGCACGGGGGCGGGGAACTCGGGCTCGGCCGCCCCTTCGGCAGGCTCCTCGATCCAGCGGACGACCTTGCCGTCGGAGTAGGTCTGGACCGCCTTGAAGATCATGGTTTCGGCGCTGGGGAGGGGGCCGACGGAGACGTCGAACTCCTGGAACTCTCCGGGCCTGACCCCGGCCCCCTTCGCCGCGACCCAGGTGATCTCCGTGACGGCCTCGGTGATCTCCCGGTCTCCGGATTGCACCGGTTGCGGGAGCGTCTCCTTCTTCAGCGTGGCGGTCCAACCGGGGGTTCGCTTCACCCGCACGGACGCGAGCGGATGCTCAGCAGGGAGTGCCAGCTCCACTTTCGTGGTGCTCGCGGTCTCGCTCTCCGTGGGCACCCGGACGGTGAGCTTGTCGTAGCCCCCCTGGCTGGCTTCGGTGGACTTGGCGGTCACGTGCGCGGCGGCAGGGCTCGCAAGCGCCAGGAGCAGACCGACGGCGAACAGCCCGGACAGAGCGCGGGTGGCGCGACGTGAAGACATGGTTTTCCTCTCGGGGTGATGGCGGGTGGATCGGTTGCTCCGCGTCAGCGCACGGGCACCGTCGTCGTGAATGACGCCTGGTCGAACTTGCTCGTGCGCACCTTGACCGTGACGACCCAGTCGCCGGCGAGCGGCAGGTCGACAGCGGTGTTCTCGAAGTGGCCCGGCGCCGGTCGCCGCAGTTGAAGGTCGATCGGTGCGAGCCCGCGGTCGGGCAGCCGCGCGGAAGCGGTCACCTCCGCCACGTCGCGAACGGTGCCGTTGTCGTCGGTGGTGTAGAGATGGACCGCGTTGCGACCAGCTCGCGCGGGTTCGACGACCAACTGCACCGTGACCTCGCCGGCCCGACCGACCGCGTCGAACGGAGCGCTGTAGGAAGCACGTGCGGGAACTGTCTGGACGAGTACGGCGGCGAGCCCGAGCACGATCAGCCCGACGCCGACCTCCGCCGCGACGCTGCGGCGCAGCGCTCGGATCGCGCCGTCTGACGGTCCGTCGGCTGCCGATGTGGTGGCGAACGAGGCGATCGGATGGTTGGGGTCACCGCCACCGACCGGCAGGGGGGCCGTCCCGCCGTTGGACGGGGTCATGCTGCCGACGAGCGCGTGCTCGGGCGCGACCACGGCCGGCTCGCCGTACCGGGTCGGGGTGCAGTGCCGCCGCACCCAGGCCCGGCCGAGCGCTCCGAGGCCGAGCAACGCCGCCACGGCGACGAGCTTGGCCACGAGCACCCGGCCGTACGTCGTGGACGCCAGCGCGCCTACCTCACCGACCTCCCACCACGACTCCAGGAGGCCCGTCGTGACGAGGACGGCGACCGACCATGACGCGACCGAGGACCAGCGGGGCATGGCCGTGACCAGCGGGCCCGCCGGTCGCGACCGGAGGGCCACGGCGACGAGCACGACGAGGCCGCCGAGCCACGCGCACGCCGCTGCGAGATGCGCTGCGCCGGTGACGACGGCGACCAGTACGAGGTCGGCCGCCGCCGCGTGACCGGTGAGCGGCCACGTCGCGAGCAGTGCGGTCGCGGCGACGCAGAGTGCCACGGCGGTGGGGCGGCGCACAGCGTCGGCTCGCAGCACCGCCCGCACGAAGGGGACGGCGAGAGCCAAGAGCACCAGCCGTGCCACGTAAGCGCGTCCGTACCCGGTGTCGAGCGTCCCGGCGAGGACCGACGGGTCGGTGACGCGAGCGACGGACAGGCCACTGTTGTGCGGACCGAGAAGCAGAAGAGTCGCCGCGCTCCCGGCCGCGCACATGACGAGGGAGGTCCGGGCCAGCCCCCGTACGCGCGGGTCGGTGCGGCCGGGGGACCACACGAGCACGACGAAAAACAGCGGCCCGAGCAGCCCGACGAGCCCGACGTAAGCGAGGACGCGGGAGGCCCAGACGAGTCCGCCGAGGACCGGGCCGGCGGAAGCGGCCTCCGGTGCGGCGGGCGGCGCCGACGGTGCCCCGACCGTGAAGGTGTAGCTGCCCTGGATGGGATGGCTGTCCGCGGACACGACCCGCCACGTGACGAGATAGGTGCCCTCGTGCGCGTGCCCCGGAAGGTCCGTCGCCACGGTGCGGTCACCGGCCGGGTCCCGTCGCAGGACACCGGAGTCCACGCGGTCGCCGTCCGGGGACAGGACCTGCACGCGGCCGAGTCCCAGCGGGACCGGTTGGTCGAAGGTCAGGACGACGTCCTTCGGCACGTCGACGAGCAGCGCACCGGGTCCGGGACTGCTGGCCACCAACGTCGCGTGGGCGTACGCCGGGACGGGAGCGGTCAGCGACAGCAGTCCCCACCACAGTGCGGTGACCACCGTCACGAGGACGCAGCCACGTCGCCGCCGCGTCGAAAGGTTCACCACGCTGCAGCCCAGCCGGCCCCGGTTCCGGAGGGCCCGTGGGGCCCGGGGCTGGCGCCGGAGCCGCCACGCGCGAGCGCCCCGAGGATGGCCAAGCCCGCGACCGCGACGAGGTGGTAGCTCTCCGCGGCCGCGGTTGTGTGGCCGTGCGCGAGATCGGCGGCCGCCACACCCAGGACCGCGACCGAGAACACCGCGACGATCAAGGACATCCCCCGGGCGAGGTGTGGTCTGGCCGCGGCGGCCACGAATCCGACACCCAGTGCCGCCTCCCACATCGAGGTCTCCCGGGTGACGTGCGAGACGGCGTCGCCGCGGCCGGTGGCAAGGAGCCGGAGCGCCACCAGGACCTGGACCATCCCGAGAAGGACCAGGCCGACCCTTGCTGCTGCGAACGACCGGCTACGCCGTGGCTGCGGCTCCATCGCCGCGACGACGGACCGAGCGAGGTCCGGCATCTGCGCCGCGGGCGCGACCCGGACCTGACGGGTGACGTCCACCGCAGCCTGCGCCCAGCCGCGACACGGCAGGCACGAGGCGAGATGGTCCTCCAGCTCGGCGTCGGGTACGCCGACGTCCTCGCCGTCCATGCGGGCGGAGAGAGCGATCCGGGCACGTGTGCAGCGCATACGTCATTGGTCGCCGCGCGGGTCCGGATGGTTCCCGTTAATGTCAGGCGCTGTGACGGACCTGGTGCGGTGGGCGCGCGCGGCAGCCGCAGGGGACCGCGTCGCGGCCGGCGCGTTCGTCCGCGCCACCCAGCACGACGTCTGGCGTTGGCACACCTACCTCGTCGGGCGCGACAGCGCGGAGGATCTCAGCCAGGAGACTTACGCGCGTGCCTTCAGGGCGCTTCCGGCGTTCCGGTTCGAGTCCGACCCACGGACATGGCTGCTCGCCATCGCGCGCCGGGTCGCCGCCGACGAGCTGCGGTCCAGGCAGCGTCGCCGGCGGCTGGACGCCCTGCTCGCGCGGCAACCGTCGTCGGATGTGGCCCCGGACTGCTCCGGCGACGTCACGACGGACGTCCTGCTCCGCGGGCTGGACGCGGACCGGCGCGCGGCGTTCGTCCTGACACAGGTGCTCGGATTGAGCTATGCGGAGGCCGCTGCCGTATGTGACTGCGCGGTCGGGACGATCCGCAGCCGTGTCGCGCGCGCTCGTGCCGACCTCGTCGCCGCGCTCGACCAGCCCGCGACCGGGGATGGGACCGTGTCTCGGCCGGCGTAGGTTCGCGGAGCCGACGGAGGCTTCGGGCCGTCGTACTCGCCCGTGGAGGCGCAGGTCGGTCTCGTGGTCTGCGGCGGGTCCTCGTGCCGCTCGCGGTCGTGCTGCTCCGCGCCCGGCGGCGCGCCCACCGCGAGCGGCGGCCGGGGTCGCGGTGCTCGCCGGCGCGGCTGTCGCGATGATCCTGCTGCAGCTGGGGCCCAACGGGTGCCCCATCGGACAGTCACGTGCGACCGCCGGCGGGGACGCTTTCTCGCCCGGAGCGCCGACGCGCTCCGGCGACCGCGATGCGGTGCCGAACCGCCGGGGCTGACTACGGCGACGTGAAGATCACCGCGACCGACGTCCGCGGGGAGCCGGCTCACGTGACGGTGACTCCGGCTGCCGCCATCTCGGCCACGGCCGCGTCCCCGTCACCGGCCCTGAGGTTCACGAACCGCGTTGCGGCCAGCGGCACCTCGACGTCGTAACCTAGCCGGCGGGCGTCGAGCGCGGTCGCCTTCACGCACACGTCGCCGGCCAGACCGGTCACGACGACCTTGCGCACTCCAGCGGCGGCCAGCGCAGCGCCGAGGCGGGTCGCCGACTCCTCCCCGGAGAGCGGGTCGCGCACGGAGAACCCGGAGTAGCCGTCCTCGCCGTCCGTGCCCTTGCGGACGACTTCGCCCACCACGGGCAGGTCCGGGTGGAGCTGCGCACCCCAGGTCTCGGCGACACAGTGCGTCGGCCAGACCCCGCCGTCCTTGGCGAAGTGCGGTGTCGTCGGCGGGTGCCAGTCCTGGGTGTAGACGACGGTCGCTCCGGCCGCCCGGGCGGCGGCCACCGCCTCGTTGATCACGGGCACGACTCGCTCGCCGCCCTCGATGTAGAGCCCGCCGCCGGGGTCGGCGAAATCGTTCTGCACGTCGACGACCACCAGCGCCACGTCGGGTCCGTACGTCGGCGCGCTGTCCGCCGTCGCTGCGTCCGCGCCCTCGTGCGTCGTCATGCGGTCTCCTCGTAGGTCGTCGGGATGGCCGGCTCGCCCTTGGACAGTTGGTGTGCGGTGGCCGGGAGCTCCGCGAGGGACCGGACGTGCCGGTCCCGGGCCGTTGCCAGCGGCTCGCGTCCGAGGATCTCGCCGTCGCGCACCAGCGGCACGAGCAACGGGCGCCCCTCGCGTCCGGCCGCGTCCGGCTCGCCCCGGCAGATCACCTCCGCGCTCGCCGTACCGTCGGCCAGCGCCCGCACGGCCCACTTGCGGCCTGAATGCGTCGGCTTGCCCACCGAGCGCTTGGCCACGCCAATCATCGCGCCGTCGGGTCCCTCCCGCGCGACGAGCTTGTAGACCAGCCCGGCCGTCGGCGCGCCGCTGCCCGTCACGAGCGAGGTGCCCACGCCGTATGCGTCGACCGGCGCCGACGCCATGCCCGCGATCGCGTACTCGTCGAGGTCCCCGCTGCACACGATCCGGGTGCCGGTCGCGCCGAGGGAGTCGAGCTGGCGGCGCACGTCGACGGCAAGCGTGAGCAGGTCGCCCGAGTCGATGCGTACGGCGCCGAGGTGCGGGCCGGCGAGCTCGACCGCGGTCCGGACCGCCTCCGCCACGTCGTAGGTGTCGACGAGCAGGGTCGTGCCCGTGCCGAGGGCGTCGAGCTGCGCGCGGAACGCGTCACGCTCGGAGTCGTGCAGGAGGGTGAAGGCGTGCGCGCTGGTGCCCGCGGTCGGCACGCCGTACCGGCGACCGGCTTCGAGGTTGCTGCTGGTGTGGAAGCCCGCGATGTAGGCAGCGCGCGCCGCCGCCACAGCGGCCTGCTCGTGGGTGCGCCGGGAGCCCATCTCGATGAGCCGCCGCCCGCCCGCGGCGCAGGCCATCCGCGACGCCGCGGCGGCGATCGCGCAGTCGTGGTTGAGCACGGACAGTGCGAGCGTCTCGACCAGCACCGCCTCCGCGAAGGTGCCCTCGACCACCAGCAGAGGGGAGCCGGGGAAGAAGCACTCGCCCTCTCCGTAGCCCCAGACGGAGCCGGAGAAGCGGTAGTCGGACAGCCACCGGCACGTCGTCGAGTCGACCACGCCGGTCCGCTCCAGGTGGGCGAGGCTGTCGTCGTCGAAGCGGAAGTCCGCGAGCGCGTCGAGAAAGCGGCCGGTGCCGGCCACCACGCCGTACCGCCGCCCCTCGGGCAGGCGCCGCGCGAAGACCTCGAACACCGCTCGCCGCGACGCCGTCCCCGAGCGGAGCGCGCCGGTGAGCATCGTGAGCTCGTAGCGGTCCGTGAGCAGGGCAGTCGTGGTCACGCGCGTCAGGGTAGTTCGCGGGGCCGGTCGGATCGGCCAGAATGACGCCCGTGGTCCTCGCCCTGCCTCCCGGTCGGTCCACCGGGCCCCTCGCCTCGGTGGCACCCGTCGAGGTCGAGCGCCCGGAGGCCGACGAGTTCGTCTCGCCGGAGCACCCGTGGGTGACGATCGTGTGGAACGACCCGGTGAACCTCATGTCCTACGTGACATTCGTGTTCCAGGACTACTTCGGCTACCCGAAGGAGAAGGCGACCGAGCTCATGCTCGACGTGCACCACAAAGGGCGCGCCGTGGTGTCGTCGGGGACCCGTGAGGAGATGGAGCGCGACGTGAGCGCGATGCACGGCTACGGGCTGTGGGCGACGCTGCAGCAGGACAAGTAGTGGGCCGTTTCCTCGGTACGCCGGAGGGCGTGCGGGCGGTCCTCGACGAGACCGAGCAGATCCTGCTCACCCAGCTGGCCAGCGAGCTGCTCGAGCTGATGGGCGACGACGCGGAGGTGCCCGGGGACCCGCTCGCCGAGCTCGTCGACATCGGCACGGCGACGAAGGCGCCCGATGACCCGGCGCTCGCGCGGCTGTTTCCCGACGCCTACCTCGACGACTCGGACGCCGCCGCGGAGTTCCGCCGCTACACCGAGCGCTCGCTGCGCCGTACCAAGCGGGCGAACGCGACGACCGCGCTCGCCACCCTCGACGGCACGCGTGAGCGCACGCTGACCGACGAGGAGGCGCGTGCGTGGCTCGGGGCGCTCAACGACATGCGTCTTGCGATCGGCTCCCGGCTCGGGCTCAGCGACGATGACGACGAGGACCTCGACGAGCTTGCCGACGACGACCCGCGGACCTACGCCTACGCGGTGTACGACCACCTGACGTGGTTGCAGGAGACGCTCGTCCATGCACTGGCGGGGGAGTAGCTCGAGGGTCTTCCGCATCGGCGAAACCGTAGGGTTGGCGGCGTGCTGACGATCGACCGCGCGACGTACGACGCCATCGTCGCCCACGCCCGCCGTGACCATCCCGACGAGGCCTGCGGCGTGGTCGCCGGCCCGGAGGGGTCCGACCGGCCGGAGCGGTTCGTCCCCATGGCCAACGCGGCCCGGTCACCGACGTTCTACGAGTTCGACTCGATGGACCTGCTGCGGCTCTACCGGGAGATGGACGACCGCGCCGAGGAACCCGTCGTGATCTACCACTCGCACACGGCGACCGAGGCCTACCCGTCCCGCACGGACATCTCCTACGCCTCCGAACCGGGCGCGCACTACGTGCTCGTGTCGACCCGCGAGCCCGAGACCGTGGAGTTCCGGTCGTTCCGCATCGTGGACGGCGATGTGACCGAGGAGGAGGTCCGGGTCGTGGCGTCCTACAGTGACGCGGAGGCGCCGGTGCCTGGCAGGACCTCGGCGGGGTCCGGCTCGGCAGCTGGCGGCTCGCGCACGCCCGGGGCGGAATAGCGCGTGACGGTCAACCGGTTGGCGCCAGGAGGACCGTGTGTCGCGGCAGCGGGCTGGACTCTGCGGCGGCACGGACGAGAGCTACAGGAGCGGAAGAGCGATGGCCATCGAGGTGCGGATCCCGACGATCCTCCGCCAGTACACCGGCGGAGCGAAGGCGGTCGACGCGAGCGGATCCACGCTCGCCGAGCTCATCGCGGACCTCGACGAACGTCACCCCGGTCTGCGCGAGCGGCTGGTCGAGCAGGACGGCCTGCGGCGCTTCGTCAACGTCTACCTCAACGACGAGGACGTGCGTTTCCTCGGCGGGCTGCAGACGCCGGTGACCGACGGCGACTCGGTCACCGTGCTGCCCGCGGTGGCCGGTGGCGCGCCGGTGGCATCGCCTGCCGTCGTACCCGCCTGACGCCCGTGCGCTTCGACTCGCTCCTCGACTCCCTGGGCCGCACGCCACTCGTGGGTCTGCCGCGGCTCTCGCCGTCCCCCGACGTGCGGCTGTGGGCCAAGCTCGAGGACCGCAACCCGACCGGCTCCATCAAGGACCGTCCCGCGCTGCGGATGGTGGAGCAGGCCGAGGCCGACGGGCGGCTTACCCCGGGTTGCACGATTCTCGAGCCGACCTCGGGCAACACCGGCATCTCGCTCGCCATGGCGGCCAAGCTCAAGGGCTTCCGGCTCGTGTGCGTGATGCCCGAGAACACCTCCACCGAGCGGCGCCAGCTTCTCGAGATGTGGGGCGCCCAGATCATCTCCTCCCCGGCGGCCGGCGGGTCGAACGAAGCCGTGCGCGTGGCGAAGGGTCTGGCGGAGGAGCACCCGGACTGGGTGATGCTCTACCAGTACGGCAACGAGGCGAACGCGCTCGCGCACTACGAATCGACGGGGCCGGAGATCCTCGAGGACCTGCCGTCGATCACGCACTTCGTGGCGGGGCTTGGGACGACGGGGACGCTCATGGGCGTCGGCCGCTACCTGCGTGAGAAGGTGCCCGGGGTGGCGATCGTCGCCGCCGAGCCGCGCTACGGCGAGCTGGTCTACGGGCTGCGCAACCTCGACGAGGGGTTCGTCCCCGAGCTCTACGACGAGTCGGTGCTGACGACGCGCTTCGCCGTGGGTCCGCGCGACGCCGTCCGCCGTACGCGCCAGCTGCTCGAGCAGGAGGGGATCTTCGCCGGCATCTCCACCGGCGCGATCGTGCACGCGGCTCTGGGCGTGGCGCGCAAGGCGGTCGAGGCCGGCGAGCGCGCGGACATCGCGTTCGTCGTGTGCGACGGGGGCTGGAAGTACCTCTCGACCGGCGCCTACGCCGGCACGCTCGACGACGCGGAGGACGCGCTCGACGGGCAGCTCTGGGCCTGAGCCGCTCCGGGTCGAGTACCCCCGGGGTAGACAGTGCGGGACCTGTCCGTCGACCGCACAGCTGCGCGCCGGACGGTTCCGCCCGACCATCGGAGGAGCGCTGCGATGAGGTTCACGGTCGTTGGCTGCTCGGGCAGCTTCCCTGGTCCGGACAGCGCTGCATCGTGCTATCTCGTCGAAGCCGACGGCTACCGCGCCGTGCTCGATCTCGGCAACGGGTCCCTCGGTGCACTGCAGCGTCACGTCGACATCTACGACGTGGACGCGGTGCTCCTGAGCCACCTGCACCCTGACCACTGTCTCGACATGTGCTCGTACTACGTCGCGCGTACCTACCGACCGGGCGGCGCGCCGCCGAGCATCCCCGTCTACGGACCGTCGGGCACGGCGGACCGGCTGGCGTCGGCGTACGGCACGGCCAAGGACCCTGGTCTGACCGAGGCGTTCGAGTTCCGTACATGGCTGTCCGGCATGACGTACGACATCGGCCCCCTGCGCGTCACCGTGCACCGCGTCGACCACCCTGGCCACGCGTTCGGCATGCGCGTCGAGCACGACGGCGCCGTCCTGGCCTACTCCGGCGACTCGGGCCCGTGCGACCCGCTCGTGACACTGGCACGCGACGCGGACCTGTTCGTCTGCGAGGCGGCGTTCCACGAGGGCCGCGACGACGGCAAGGTAGGGCTGCACCTGACCGGGCGGGGCGCCGGGGAGCACGCGAGTCGCGCCCGGGCGCGACGGCTGCTGCTGACGCACATCCCCCCGTGGAACGACGTGAGCCGCACGGTCGAGGAGGCCCGCGCGGCCTACGACGGGCCGCTCGACGTGGCTGCGGCAGGCGCGACCTGCGACGTCACGGGGCGCCGGCACGCGAGCTGACCGGAGCGCGGGAGGGACGGAGCGCCGTCTAGGGTCGAGGCATGAGCCCGCGCGTCGACGGACGGACCCCGGACCAGTTGCGCCCCGTGAGGATCACCCGCTCCTGGCTGGACCACGCGGAGGGGTCGGTGCTCGTGGAGTACGGCCGCACGCGTGTCCTGTGCGCAGCGAGCGTCACCGAGGGCGTGCCGCGGTGGCGCAAGGGCAGCGGCCTGGGCTGGGTCACGGCGGAGTACGCCATGCTGCCGCGGTCCACCAATACCCGCTCGGACCGCGAGTCGGTCAAGGGTCGCATCGGCGGGCGCACGCATGAGATCTCGCGCCTCGTCGGGCGCTCCCTGCGCGCGGTCGTGGACTACAAGAAGCTCGGCGAGAACAGCATCGTCATCGACTGCGACGTCCTGCAGGCGGACGGCGGCACGCGCACCGCGGCAATCACCGGTGCCTACGTCGCTCTCGCCGACGCCGTCGCCTGGATGCGCGGCAAGGGCATCGTGAAGGGCCACCCGCTCACGGGGTCCGTGTCGGCCGTCTCGGTGGGCGTCGTCGGCGGCACGCCGGTCCTCGACCTGTGCTACGAGGAGGACGTCGCGGCCGGCACGGACATGAACGTCGTCATGACCGGCACCGGCGCGTTCGTGGAAGTGCAGGGTACGGCGGAGGGCGCGCCGTTCGACCGGGCCATGCTCGACGGCCTGCTCGACGTCGCGACCGCCGGGTGCGCCGAGCTCACCCGTTTCCAGCAGGCGGCGCTGGCCCGATGAGCACCCGCCTGGTCCTCGCGACCCGCAACGCCGGCAAGGTCGCGGAGCTCGAACGCATCCTCACCGACGCCGGCCTCGACGTGGAGCTCGTCGGGATGGACGCGTTCCCGGCAATCGGCGAGGTGGCCGAGACGGGGGCGAGCTTCGCCGAGAACGCCCTCATCAAGGCCGTCGCCGTCGCGGGGGAGTCGGGCCTGCCCGCGGTCGCCGACGACTCCGGGATCTGCGTCGATGCGCTGGGCGGCATGCCGGGCATCTTCTCGGCGCGCTGGGCAGGTCGGCACGGCGACGACCGAGCCAACCTCGACCTCCTCCTCGCCCAGCTCGCCGACGTGCCGCCCGGGCGGCGGGGCGCGCACTTCGCCTGTGCCGCCGCGGTCGCGCTGCCCGATGGCCGCCGGCATGTCGTCGAGGGACGCCTCGACGGAGTCGTGATCGACGCGGCGCGCGGGACCAACGGCTTCGGCTACGACCCCGTGTTCGTGCCCGAGGGCGAGGAACGTACGACGGCCGAGCTGTCGGCGGTCGAGAAGGACGCGATCAGTCACCGCGGCCGGGCCTTCCGGGCGCTGGCGCCCGTGGTCGTCGACCTGCTGCGGGGCTGAGCGGCGACCCGCCGAATCGCCCGTCGACCAGTCCCCCGCCCGGGTCGCGCCGAACACCACGCAACCGCACGTGCTGCCACAACGCCGATCGTGCGTCACGCTGGGACGAGCACGGTGGGCGCTGGGAGGCGGACAGGTGGCACCACGGCAGGCGGCGGCGGTCGCGGGAGTGCTCTCCGGCGCCTGCGGCCTCGCGGTCGCCGAGCTGGCCGCCGTACCACTCGGTGCAGCGAGCTCGCCGGTCGTCGCGGTCGGCGCCACGGCCGTCGACCTCGCTCCACCGGCGCTCAAGGACTTCGCCGTCGCCGCGTTCGGGACCTACGACAAGCTCGTGCTCCTCGCCGGCGTGCTGCTCGTGCTGGCCAGCGCGTCCGCAGCGCTCGGCGTGCTCGGCGTACGACGACCCGGCCGCGCGTCGGCACTGACGGCGCTGCTGGGTGGCATCGCCGCGGCCGCCGCGCTCACGCGCCCCGACTCGACGCTCGCCGACGCCGTTCCGTCCGTCCTCGGTGCTGCGGCAGGCATCGTCTCGCTCCGCGCCATGACCGCGCCGCTGGGCCGTGCCGCGACAGGCCAAACATTTGTGTCCGGCGATGCCCCGCCCGGCTTCGACCGACGAGCGTTCCTGATCGCCGCTGCGTCGACGGGGACCGTCGCGGCGACCGGGGGAGGGCTATCGCGCGCCCTGTCCTCGCACCGTTACGACGCGGCTGCGGCCCGCGCCGCCGTACGCGTCCCCGTGCCGGACACTCCTGCACGGCCGCTGCCGCGGGGCTACCGGCTCGCGGTCCCCGGCTTGTCGCCGTTCTTCACGCCGAACCGCGACTTCTACCGGATCGACACGGCGCTCGTCGTGCCGAAGCTCACGGCGGCGGAGTGGCGGCTGCGGGTCACCGGCATGGTGCAGCGCGAGGTCGAGCTGACGTTCGAGGACCTCGTGCGCCTCCCGCTCGAGGAGCACGACATCACGCTCGCCTGCGTCTCGAACGAGGTGGGCGGGGACTACGTGGGGACGGCGCGCTGGATCGGCGTACCCATCCGGCACGTCCTCGGCCTGGCGGGGGTGGGTCCCGAAGCGGACCAGCTGCTGAGCCGCTCCGTCGACGGGATGACGATCGGTACGCCGGTCGCCGCGCTGACACCGGACCGGCCCGCGCTGCTGGCGGTCGCGATGAACGGCGAGCCGCTGCCCGTCGCGCACGGCTTCCCGGTCCGGATGGTGGTCTCCGGGCTGTACGGCTACGTGTCCGCGACGAAATGGGTGACCGAGCTGCGGTTGACGCGGTTCGCCGACGTGGACGCGTACTGGGTCCCGCGCGGCTGGGCCGCGCAGGGTCCCGTCAAGACCATGTCGCGGATCGACACCCCCCGGCGGACCGTCGAGCGCGGTCGCGTCGCGGTCGCGGGCGTCGCGTGGGCCCAGCACCGCGGGATCTCGGCCGTGGAGGTCCGGGTGGACGGTGGTCCCTGGCATGCGGCCACCCTGTCGGCAGAGGTGTCCGTCGACGCGTGGCGCCAGTGGGTCTGGCAGTGGGACGCCGAGCCCGGCCGCCACCGCCTCGAAGTCCGCGCAACGGACGGGGATGGACGCGCCCAGACCGGCGCCACGGCCGAGCCTGCGCCCGACGGTGCGAGCGGCTGGCACCGCCGCGATGTCGAGGTCCGCTGAGGTCAGGGGAGGCGCCGCTCATGCCCCGTCGCGGGCGGCTGCGCGGACGAGTTCGACCGTGCGGTCGAACAGCGCACGGGCATGCCGCGCCGCGTCTGCGCGTGTCCTCGCCGGATGGCGGACGCCACGCGTTCGTGCCGCGGCGATGTCGCGGTACTCCGGCAGGAGACGGAGTAGGCAACAGGCCCCAGGCGGTGGAGTCCTGCGACGAGGCTGTTGAACGAGAGCTGGAAGGCGAGGTTGCCCGAGTACTCCGCGGTCAGCCGCCAGAACCGCTCGTCGGTGGCAACGAGCTCGGCGTCGTCGCCGGCCCCGCGGCAGCCCGTGACGGCGTCGGCGACCCCGGTCCGCTGGGCCTCTGTGCCATGTCGTGCGCACGCCATAGTCCGTCCCACCGGCACTGCGGGTAGGACGGCTCGTGCGGGAGGAGGGACTCGAACCCTCACACCCGAAGGCACAGGAACCTAAATCCTGCGCGTCTGCCAGTTCCGCCACTCCCGCGAGCCGAAGCGATCGTACGGGGAGCGGCCTCACGTCTGCCGAGGCCGTCACCCGTACGACGCAACGGTGCGGGTCGGTCTCTGCGGTCGTCGGGTCGCTCAGACCCCCAGCTCCTTGCGCAGCTTGGCGACGTGTCCCGTCGCGCGCACGCCGTACGACGCGCGCTCCACCCGCCCTTCCCCGTCGATGACGAACGTCGACCGGATGACACCGACCGACTTCCGGCCGTACATCGACTTCTCGCCGTACGCGCCGTAGGCCTCGAGCGCCGTGCGGTCGGAGTCGGAGAGCAGGGGGAAGGTCAGTCTCTCCGCGTCCCGGAAGCGCGCCAGCTTCTCGGGCGGGTCGGGGGAGACGCCGAGGACCGCGTAACCCGCCGCCTGTAGTGGCGCGAGGCTGTCGCGGAAGTCGCACGCCTGCGTGGTGCAGCCGGGCGTGGAGGCGGCTGGGTAGAAGTACAGGATCGTCTTGCGGCCCCGGTGGTCGGACAGGGTGACCGGCTTGCCGTCGGCGTCCGGGAGCGTGAAGTCGGGAGCAGGGTCGCCGGCGGTGAGGCGGGTCACGGACTCCTCCGGTGCTCTTGCATATGACTTGCAGGTGCGAGGGCTCGGCATAGAGTAGTGCGGCGTACGGGCGTGCTGTCGCGTCCGGCGCGCATCCGCGAGCGAGAGGCTGCCACACGTGCACGTGCCCGACGGGTTCCTCGACGCGTCGACGTCCGCGGCGACGGCCGTGCTGGCCGCCTCCGCCGTCGGCATCGCGCTGCGCCGGGCCCGCGTCGAGCTCGACGAGCGGGCGGCTCCGCTCGCGGGACTGACGGCGGCGTTCGTCTTCGCCGCGCAGATGATCAACTTCCCCGTCGGTGTGGGGACGAGTGGGCACCTGCTCGGTGGCGCGCTCGCTGCCGTGCTCGTCGGACCCTGGACCGCCCTCCTCTGCCTGACCGTTGTCCTCGTCGTCCAAGCCCTGCTGTTCGCCGACGGGGGCGTCACCGCACTCGGCACGAACGTCACGCTGATGGGGGTGGTGACCGTCCTCGTGGGATGGATGGTCACCCGCGCCGTGCTCGCCGTCGCCCCGCGACGCCCGGCGTCCGTCGTACCCGCCAGCTTCCTCGGCGCCCTGCTGTCCGTGCCGGCGTCCGCGGCGGCGTTCGTGGGGCTCTACGCCCTCGGCGGTCCGGTGCAGCTGCCGATGACCGCGCTGCTCGCGTCGATGCTCGGCTGGCACGTCGTCATCGGCCTCGGCGAGGCCGTCATCACAGCACTGACGGTGAGCGCCGTGGTCGCCGTGCGGCCCGACCTCGTGCACGCCGCCCGGGGCCTGCGCCCGACGCTGCGGCTGCGTACGGCGGACGGCGAGATGTCCGTGACACCGACGGCGTCGCCGCCGCGGTGGACGTCGCGGCGACCGGTCGCGGCCGCACTCGGCGTCACGGTCCTGCTCGCCGGAGTCGTCAGCTCGTTCGCCAGCTCCAGCCCCGACGGGCTCGAGCGGGTCGCGGGTGACCACGGCTTCCTCGACCGTGCCCGCGCGTCCGTGTCGGCCGCGAGCCCGCTCGGTGACTACGCCGTGGCAGGTCTCGACGGCGCGGTGTCCGTCGGCCTGGCCGGGCTCGCCGGTGTGGCGGCGACCGTGGCTCTCGGGTGGCTGGTGTCCCGCGTGGCGGTGTCCCGGCGTACGTCCCGGTCGCTGCCCGGACCGGGCACGTCGCGTGTCCCGGAGCGCGTGTAGCCGTGGGTGGCGCGCACGGGGGCGTCGGCGCGGCCCTGCACCGGCCCGCGGACACCCCCGCGCACCGGCTGCCGGCGCACGTGAAGCTGCTCGCGCTGCTCGGATTCGTCGCGGCGGTCGTGTCGACCCCGCGCGAGGCGTTCTGGGCCTTCGGCGTCCACGCCGCAGTCGTCGCGGTCGCGTGCGTGGTGGCGCGCGTCCCCGCGGGCTGGCTCGCCCGGCGCATGGTGGTGGAGACGCCGTTCCTGGTGTTCGCGCTCGTCCTTCCCTTCGTCGCCGGCGGGCCCCGGGTTGAGGTCCTCGGGGCTGCCGTCTCGCACGCCGGGCTGCTCGCCGCGTGGAACGTCGTGGCCAAGGGCACGCTCGGGGTCGCGGCGTGCGCGGTGCTGGCCGCGACGACCTCCCCCCGCGACCTGCTCCTGGGGTTGCAGCGGCTGCGCGCGCCGGCGCTGCTCGTGGAGATCTTCGCGTTCATGGTGCGCTACGCGGACGTCGTGGTGGACGAGATGCGACGCATGCGGATCGCGCGGGAGGCGCGCGGCTTCGAGGGCCGCCATGTCGGTCACGTCCGGGTGCTCGCGCGCTCTGCCGGGGCGCTGTTCATCCGGTCCTACGAGCGCGGCGAGCGGGTTCACCTCGCGATGCTTTCCCGTGGCTACGCCGGGCGGCTGCCGGTGCTCGACGCGCGACCGGCCGGGGCGCCGGCCTGGGCGACGGCGTCGGTCCTGCCTGCCGCGGCGGTCGCGGTCGCGCTGGTGGCGTGGGTGGTGCGGTGAGCGCCGGTACGGCGGAGGGGGCCGGCTCGCCGTACGCCGCGGCGCCGTCCCGGGTCGCCGTCGAGGGCTCGGGTCAGGAACGCGGTGTGCCCTCGCTCGAGGTGAGCGGACTCGCCTTCGCCTACCCCGACGGGCAGCAGGCGCTGTTCGGCGTCGACCTGCGGATCGAGCGCGGGGAGCGGGTGGCGCTGCTCGGGCCGAACGGTGCCGGCAAGACGACGCTCGTCCTGCACCTGAACGGCATCCTCACCGGCGGCGTCGGGTCGGTCCGGGTCGCGGGCACGGAGGTCGGCAAGGACACGCTGCGCGAGATCCGCCGCCGCGTCGGCGTGGTGTTCCAGGACCCCGACGACCAGCTGTTCCTTCCGACGGTCCGTGACGACGTCGCCTTCGGGCCGGCGAACCTCGGGTTGCGCGGGAACGAGCTCGACGAGCGGGTGCGCACGGCGCTGGACCGGGTCGGCATGCTCGGCGTGGTGGACCGTGCGCCGCACCATCTGAGCCTCGGCCAGCGTCGACGCGTCGCGGTCGCGACCGTGCTGGCGATGGAGCCGGAGATCCTCGTCCTCGACGAGCCATCGTCCAACCTCGACCCGGCGAGCCGGCGCGAGCTCGCGGACATCCTGCGCGAGCTCGGGCTCACCACGCTGCTGGTCACCCACGACCTGCCCTATGCCCTCGAGCTCTGCCCGCGGTCGGTCGTGCTCTCCGACGGGGTCGTGGTCGCCGACGGGTCCACGGGTGACGTCCTCGGCGACGAGGCGCTGCTGCGGGCCCACCGCCTGGAGCTGCCCTACGGATTCGACCCGGCACGCGTGCGTCTACGGTGAGCGGGCATAGACCGGCGAAGTGCCACGTGATCATCTCGACGGCGGAGGAACGGCGTGAGCGAGCAGGGCAGGCAGACGACGACCGGCGCGGTGTCGCCGCTCTCCGACGGCCACGGCGCGTCGTCGCGCGTTGGTCGTGACTCCGGGTCCGGGGACCGTTCGATCGAGGGCATCGAGGCCGACATCGAGGCGACGCGCGAACGCCTCGCCGGCACCATCGACGCGATCGGTGACCGGGTCCAGCCGGCGAATGTCGCGCGCCGCGCGACTGACGCGGCGAAGGCGCAGGTGGTGGAGCCGGACGGGCGCGTGCGCGTCGAGCGGGTCGCCATCGCCGCCGGCGTCCTGGTCACGCTGATCGCGCTGCGGATCTGGCGGGCCCGGCGTCGTTCCTGACGCCGGGGCAGACCTCGCGGCGCGTCCGCCGTACCCTCGTCCGGTGACTTCGAGCAGGTCCGCGACCGGCGTGCCCATCCGGATGCTGCACGACCGGGTGCTGGTGAGCCGGGACGGCGACGCGGGTGAGCGGCGATCGACCGGCGGCATCGTGATCCCCGCGACGGCGGCCATGGGCAAGCGCCTGGCGTGGGCTGACGTGGTCGCCGTCGGCGCCAATGTCCGCACCGTCGAGATCGGCGACCGGGTGCTGTTCGACCCGGAGGAGCGGGCGGAGGTCGAGCTGCACGGCGCGGCGTACGTCCTGCTGCGGGAGCGCGACGTCCACGCGGTCGCCGCCGAGCGCCTCGCGGACGGCCAGACCGGGCTCTACCTCTGACAGCTCGTGTGCCAGTGGGGCTCCTCCGTGATCACGGTCCGGCGGCGCGCAAGCCGCCGCTCCCGCGCCGCCGTCAACCGCGGCGCAGCACCCTGCGCAGCACCGACGGGGAGCGGTCGCGCAGCGCGGTCGAGGCCGCCGTACGACCACTGGCCCCGAACACCCCGCCCCCCGGATGCGTCGACGCGCCGCACAGGTAGAGCCCCGCCACGCCGGGGACCCGGTAGCCCGCGAGCTGCGGCGTGGGGCGCCACGCGAACATCGAGTCCAGCGCCATCTCGACGTGCATCACCTGACCGCCGCGGAGGCCGAGCTCGCGCTCGAGGTCGAGCGGAGTCTGGACGTACATCTGCTCGACGCCCGCCGCGAAACCAGGGGCGACCCGGTCGACCGCCTCGACCAGCTTCGTGCCCTCACGCTCGCGGATGTCGTCCCAGCGCTCGCCGTTGGCGAGTTCGTAGGGGTGCCACTGGCCCCACACCGTGACGTTGTGCTTGCCGGGCGGTGCGATCGTATGGTCGAACGCGGAGAAGGTCATGGCCAGGGCCGCCGGATGCTGCGGGGGAAGGCCGGCGGAGAACTGGCCGTGCGCCGCGCGCAGATGCTGCCGGCTCGGTGCGAGAAGCTGCAGCGCGCGGTAGGTGTCCGGGCCCGCCGCGGGATAGCGGGGGAGCGCGGAGGTGGCGAGCCGCACGACCATGCCGATGCCGTTGCCGACCCGGACCGTACGCCGGGCCGCCGCCACCGGCGCTGGCACCGCCTCGCCGAGCAGGTCGAGCGTGGTGAGGACGTGGCACGCCGACACCACCAGCGGCGCGGGCAGGTGGTCACCGGCGGCTGTCAGCACGCCGGTGACCCGCCCTCCCGAGGTGGTCAGGGCGGCCGCGCCGTCCGCGAGCCGCACGCGCCCGCCGTACGACTCGAGCCGGCGCGCGAGCGCGACGCTGAGCATCCCGCTGCCCCCCACCGGGTGCCCGGGCGGTCGCAGGTGCAGCACGGTGTTCCAGCCGACGAGGTCCGCGGTCGCCACCTCGGAGGTCGGCGGGCCCGACTGCGCGCCCAGCCAGGACAGGGCCGTCTTGAGGCGTTCATCGGTGAAGTGCTCGTCGAGCAGGGCGTCACCGCTGGAGAGGAACTGCCGGGACAGCTCGATGCCGTCGAGACCCGTGCCTCGCCCCACGCCCCACAGCACCCGACCGAGGTTCGCCGGCGTCGGCGTGGCCTGGAACGCCTCGAACACCTTGACGTTGCGGGCGGACCAGTCGCGCGCGAACGCGCGGTAGGCGTCGGCGTCGCGGGAGCCGCAGACCGCCTCGATGGAGGCGCACGTGCGGTCCAGGTCGACCCAGAAGGTGATTGCCTCGTTGCCGAAGGGCGCAAATCCCCACGGGTCGAGATCTTGGTAGTCCAGGCCCACGGAGGCGAGGTCGAGGTCCTCGACGATCCCGGTGTGCCGGATCATGATGTGCGCGCTGGAGCCGCGGTCCATCCGGTAACCGGGGAAGCGCTCCACCGTGCTCACCGCACCGCCAAGGACGGTGTCGCGCTCGACGACCTCCACGTCCAGGCCCGCCCGCGCGAGGTAGCACGCGGCGACGAGTCCGTTGTGCCCGGCGCCCACCACGACGGCCCGGTCGGCTACTGAGGTCACCGGCCGGACGCTACCGGCGGATCCGTGGTGCCGCACGGTGCGCGGACGAGGGCTGCCGCACGGTGCGTCGGGCCACGGAGCCCGGCCGGCGAGGGACACCCCGCCGGCAGGGCAAGGGGCGCCTAGCCGTAGAAGAGCTCGGTGTAACTCTCGCAGCCCGCGGAGCCGACGGGCAGGGTGCACTCGTCGTCGTCCGCCCCACCGTCGAGGAGGTCGTTCCCGCCCGGGGTCTCCAGCCGTCCCTGCCGCCGCCTCCGCGCAGCGCGTCGACCCCGGACCCGTCCGAGAGCCTGTCGTCGTCCTCGCCGCCGTCGACCAGGTCATCGCCCGTGCCGCCGCGCAGGTTGTCCGCGCCGGCGTGGCCCCAGACCTCGTGGTGGCCGCTCTCACCGTCACCGGCATCCCCACCCGGGCCGAGACCGATCCAGTCGTCGCCGTCGCCACCGGTGACGTAGTCGTCGCCGTCACCGCCGTCGAGGCGGTCGCGGCCTGACCCGCCCTCCGCGTAGTCCCCGCCGGCGCGCAGGGTGACGCGGTCGTCGCCGGAGTCTCCGCGGGCGCTGTCGTCACCCTCGCCACCGTCGATCACGTCCGCGCCGGGACCGCCGTACATCGAGTCCGTCCCAGCCTGGCCCACGAGCGTGTCGGCGCCGGCCTGACCCGCTGAGGTGCCGTCACCGTCGCCGTAGAGGGTGTCGGGTCCGTCACCGCCCTCGAGGCGGTCGGCGCCCTCGAGCCCGACGACCCAGTCCTGCCCGAACCCGCCGCGCAGCGTGTCGTTCCCGAGGTCCCCGTAGAGGCTGTCGTTCCCGGGACCGCCGTCGACCACGTCGGCGCCGTTGACGAGAGCCGGGTAGCGGGAGTCGAACTCGCCCGTGCCGAAGACCTCGTCGTTGCCGCCACCTGTGGAGACGTGATTGGCGCCGCCTCCCGCCGTGACCCAGTCCGCGCCGCTTCCGGTGGTGACGACGTCGTTCCCGGACATGCCGCGCACGTTGTTGTCGCCTGCCAGGTCCACGAGCCGGTCGTCGCCGCCGAAGCCGAGGAGGCGGTCATCCCCCGCGCCGCCGTAGATCCGGTCGCCCTTGTCGCGCAGGCCCCAGTTGTCGGTGTCGCTGGCCCAGTGGAAACCGAGAAGCGTGTCGTTGCCGTCGCCGCCACGGATCTCGTCCGCGCCGTATCCGGCGCAGACCACGTCGTCGCCGCCACGCCCCTCGATGTAGTCGTCGCCGGAGCCGGCCCAGATCACGACGGCGCGGCCGGTCCGATCAGGCGGTCGGCACCGCTGGTACCCGAGATCGTCACGCGCTTGCCCGCGCACGTTCGCGTCGCCGCTGCCGCGGTGGCTGCGAGGGGACCTGCGGTCACGGTCGCCACGGCACACGCCACGACGGCGATCCTGGCTGTCCTGCTCATCGAGGTCCCCTCGTCTCCCGTGCGCCTGCACGCAGCGTTGATCCAGGACTTCGGCGCGGTCCGCCGGGGCCCGCAGACCCCGTTCGGGTCACGGCGCGCACCCCGGCGCACACGGCCTGGTCCGGCCGACTAAGGTGAGGCTTACGTAACCGAATGGGGGCCCATGTCCGTCGGCACGCCAAGCGCGCCTTGTCCTCACCGGTCGACGTCCTCGCCGCCACCGCTGTCGTCCTGTCCGGGTGCGCCGGGGACGACGGCGCCGGGGTTCGTGGCACGTCGGTGTCCGAGGCCGGCAGCGGCTCCGCGAGCACGGGCAGCGGCTCGGCCAGCGGGCTGGCCGAGCAGGACCTCAGCGCGACGACCGACGACGCGGCGGTGCAGGCGGCAGTGGCCGACTACCAGACCTACGTCCGGGGCGAGGCCACGGCGCTCGTCCCCGACGTACGCCGGTTCACCGACGCTGTACGGACCGGCGACACGGCCGTGGCCAAGGCGGCCTACGCACCGAGCCGGGTGCGGTGGGAGCGGATCGAGCCCATCGCGTCCCTCGTCGAGGAGCTCGACGGCAAGCTCGACGCGCGCGTCGACGACTTCGCCGGACCGGCCGACCCCGCGTTCACCGGATGGCACCGGATCGAGTACCTCCTGTGGGAGAAGGGCGACATCAAGGCAGCCAAGCCCTTCGCCGACCGCCTCGACCGGGACGTCGCGACGCTGAACCGCGAGCTCGGCGCGCTCGAGATCCCCGTGCCCGCCGTCGCGCTCGGTGCCGGCGAGCTCGTCGAGGAGGTCTCGAAGGCAAGATCACCGGTGAGGAGGACCGCTACTCCCACACCGACCTGTGGGACTTCGCCGCCAACATCGACGGAGCGCAGAAGGTCGTGGAGACTTTCGCGCCGGTGCTCGAGAAGCGTGACCCCGAGCTGCTCGAGGCCGCCCGGACCGAGATCGCCGCTGTCGAGGCCGGCCTCGCGCCGTACCGACGCGGCGCGGGCTGGGCGCCCTACACCAAGCTCAGCGACGCGGACCGCGACGTCCTGACGGCCCGCCTCGGTGCACTCGCGGAGACGCTGTCCCGCCTGCCCAAGGCCCTCGGCCTGTCATGAGCGGGCTGACACGGCGGGGCATGCTGCAGACCACGCTGGCCGTCGCGGCGGCGGGTGCGGCAGGTGGTTGCGCCGTAGGCGCCGGCGACGGCGGCGCGGCGAGCGTCGCCTCGGCCGGCTCCGCCACGGCGCGGCAGTTCCACGGCGCCCATCAGGTCGGTGTCGTCGAGCACCCGGCGGCGTTCGGGCTGCTCGCGGCGTTCCGCGTGGTCGCGCCCGACCGCGGCGCGCTGGCGCAGACCTTGCGGGCGGTCTCCGCGGAGGCGCGGAACCTCGTCGACGGCCGGACGCCCGAGCCCGTCGACCCGTGGGAGCCACCATCGGACACCGGGGTCCTCGGTGTCGGGCAGCGGACCGGGGTCTCCGTGACCGTCGCGGTCGGCGCGTCGCTGTTCGACGACCGCTTCGGGCTGCGCCGGGCCAGGACGCGCGAGCTGACCGTGATGCCCTACCTCGCCAACGACCGGCTCGACCCGGACCGGACCCACGGCGACGTGCTCGTCACGCTGCAGGCCGACCGACCCGACGCGCTGCAGCATGCGCTGCGCCAACTCATGCGCCGTACCCGCTCGGGCCTGGTGCTGCACTGGGTGCTCGACGGCTACAACCGGCCGGACGAGCGACCGACGCCGGGCCGCACGGACAACCGCAACCTCATGGGGTTCAAGGACGGTACGGCGAACCCGGACGGCACGGACCCGGCGCTGATGTCCCAGCTGGTGTGGGTCGGTCCGCGCGACGGTGAGCCGGCGTGGGCCGTCGGCGGGTCCTACCAGGCGGTCCGCACCATCCGGATGTTCGTCGAGCAGTGGGACCGCGCGCCGCTGCGCGAGCAGGAGCAGATCCTCGGACGGCACAAGGTCTCCGGCGCCCCGCTGGGGTCCTCGCGGGAGGAGGACGAGCCGGACTACGCCGCGGACCCGCACGGCCGCCAGATCCCGCTCGACGCCCACATCCACCTGGCCAACCCGCGCACGCCGCACGCCACGGCGACGCGGATGCTGCGCCGTGGCTTCAGCTACAGCCGGGGCTTCGACCGCGCGGGGCAGCTCGACCAGGGCCTGGCCTTCGTCAGCTACCAGCGGCGCCTGGAGCACTTCCTCGAGGTGGCGCGGCGGCTCAAGGGCGAGCCGCTGGAGGAGTACACCGTGACCGAGGGTGGCGGCTTCTTCTACGTCCTTCCCGGCGCTCGCTCGGAGAGGGACTGGCTCGGCCGGTCCCTGTTGGAGGCCTGACGACGTTTGGGCCACCCCTCCAGCGGTCACCGTGATGACGTGATGAACCAGGACAGTGGCAACGACGAGCGGCGCACCGAACCGACGCGCAAGGCAGCGCCGTTCCTCATCCTGCTGCTGTTCCTCGTGGCGCTGGTGACGGCGATGGCCATCGTCGCGACGACCATCGGATGACACTGCTCGACTGAAGGCTCCGTCGGTCCACCTCACCCGGCACCGAACGCTGCCCCGCCGTCAGCGCCCGAGCGCCTCGCCGACGAACCGGAACGCGTCCGGCGTGACACGGTCCCAGTAACCCCGCGTGTGGCGGCCCACGTCCCATGCCGCGACCGCCGGGCCACCGGGCACGCGGTCGGCGAGCGCGCGCGCTGCGTCGTAGAGCGGGTCGAGGGTGCCGCACCACAGAGCCGTCCGGCTCCCCACCAGGCCGGACGCTTCGGTCATCACCTCGTCGTCGTAGCCGACCGCGGGGCTCAGCGCCGCCACGGCACGGATTCTGTGCGGGTGCCGCTGGGCGTGGCGCAGCGCGCCGTACCCGCCCATGGACCAGCCGTAGACGGCGATCCTCGTCGCGTCGAAGCCTCGCCCGGCACACCACCGCGGCAGCTCATCGTGCAGCATGCGGGGTGGGTCGTCGCCCGGGGGATTGCCCTCCCACCGGGTGCGTCCGCCGTCCGCCCCGGCGAGCACGAACGGTGGCACCCCCGCGCGCACGGCCACGGTCAGGAACCGCGGCAGACCGAATCGGCGGAAGTCAGCCGTGGTGGCGCTGGCGCCGTGCAGCACGAGGCAGACGGGCAGCCCCGCGCCATCGCCGTGGCCGTCGGGGACCGCGGTGAACAAGCCGACGTCCTGCCCGCGGGCGTCGGAGAAGACCCGCTCGAGACGGACGGATCCTTCGGGGACCTCCGGGATGACGCCGTCGGGGCCGTCATCGGCGAACCGGTTGCGCAGCGCGCCGACGTTGGCGACGCCCACGCCTCCGGCCGTACCTACCGCCGTGAGCCCGAGCGCCGCCAGCAGCGTGCGACGGCGCAGTCCCTGCCCCGACGCCGGCGTCCCCGGGTCGACCCGTCCCCTCCGCACGCAGCGAGACTACGGCGAGCGGGCGCGGCGCCGGTGCGCTTCCCACAGCATCCGATCGGCCCGCGCCACGTTGCTCCGATCGGGTACACAAGAAGGGTGACCTGGACCAACAGGGCCTCCGCGGCCGCAGCCGTGGCCGCACTCGCCGTCATGGGCGCCGGACTCGCCACTGCTCCTGCCTCGAGCGCTGCGGCGGTCACGGTGCCCGCCGCACCGTTCGACGTGAACGGCGACGGCTACGCCGACCACGCGATCGGCGTACCCCATGAGGCGGTGGGTGACCAGTGGGACGCCGGCGCGCTCTCTGTCGTGCGCAGCGGCGCCGGTGGCATCGGGGGCAGCGGCCATCAGTTATGGACGCAGGAGTCCGCAGGCGTGTCCGGAGCGGCGGAGGCTGGTGACGCCTTCGGATCCGCGGTCGCGTCGGGGGACTTCAACCGGGACGGATACGCCGACGTGGCCGTCGGAGTGGATGAGATCTTCGACACCGTCGGCGAGGAGCCACGCTACGCGCACGGTGCGGTGACGGTCCTCTACGGCTCGTCCTCGGGTCTTCGGGCGTCGTCGGCGCAGAGCTGGCACCAGGGATCGAGCGGTGTCCCTGGCGCGATTGAGTCCGGCGACGGCTTCGGTGGCACCCTCGCCACCGGTGACTTCGACGGCGACGGGTATGCCGACCTGGCCGTCGGGTCACCGGGTGAGGCGATTGGTCCGCAGGCGTACGCGGGTGCCGTGACGGTCCTGCGCGGGTCACCGTCGGGGCTCACGTCCTCGGGTGCGTCGGCGTGGTCGCAGGCGAGCGAAGGAGTCCCCGGCTCCCCGGAGAACTCCGACGAGTTCGGGTCGTCCCTGGCCAGCGGCGACTTCGACCGCGACGGCTATGCCGACCTCGCTGTCGGGGTGCCCGGCGAGGACGCCGGTGGGGCGTCGGATGGAGGGGTGGTCGTCGTCCTGCACGGCTCGGCGACGGGGGTGTCCGGAGCGCGTTCCCAGCGCTGGGGCCAGGACACGAGCGGCATCACCGACGCCCCCGAGGACCGAGGCGTCACGGGCGGTGACGAACGCTGCTGCGGTGACCGCTTCGGGGCCGATGTCGCCGCCGGCGACGTCGACGCAGACGGTGACGCCGACCTCGCCGTGGCCGTTCCCGGCGAGCGCGACGAGACGTGCACCACCGGCAGCTGTCCCGACGGGGCGGTGGCCGTCCTGCGTGGCAGCGCCAGCGGGCTCAGCGCGTCGGGCGACACGCTGCTGCGTGCCGGCGCAGTCGTGCCGCCGGGCGAGGTGACGCTCACCTTCGCCAGCGACATTGCGCTCGGCGACGTCGACGGGGACCGGCGCGCCGACCTCGCGGTGGGAGCGCCCGATGCCGCGCCGTCCGGATCGACGCGGATCGGTGCGGTACACGTCCTTCGGTCTGATGCGGAGGGTCCGTCTGCGGCCGGTGCCGTGACGATCACGCAGGACACGCCCGGGGCGCCGGGGGCCGGTGAGGCGGGGGACCGGTTCGGGGCGTCCGTGCTGCTCGGCCGGTTCTTCGGCGGGACGCGGGCCGCGCTCGCGGTGACGGCGCCCGGGGAGGACCTCGGTGGCGCGACGGACGGCGGGATGCTGGTCGTGCTTCCCGGGTCCGCCGGCGGTCTCACCGGGTCCGGCAGTGTGGCCGTCTCCCAGGATCGCTCGGGCGTGCCAGGCGCTGCGGAGAGCCATGACCGGCTCGGACAGCTGGGCGGATGCGCTTGGCGCTGCTCCTGACCCCATCAGGTCCCCGCTGCCCGACACTCGCGATCGCGTCCGTCGGGACGGGCGTTCCCGGCGCGACCGAGGGTAAGCCTTCGGGCGTGACAGGCACCGGGCTGGCGTGGCGGCGAACGGGGTCCGGCGAGCCGTTGCTCCTGCTGCACGGGCTCGGCAGCACCCAGGACGACTTCGCGGCCCTGCGCCCCGCGCTCGAGGCAACCTACGACGTGCTGGCGGTGGACCTGCCCGGCCTCGGCGTCTCCGCTCCCACGTCACGCACGCCGACGGTTGCCGCACTCGCCGACGACCTGGAGGCCGACCTCGACCTCGTGCACCCGGACAGGCTGCACATCCTCGGGACCTCGCTCGGCGCGCGGCTGGCGCTGGAGCTTGCAAAGCGCGGTCGCGCGCTGTCGGTGGTGGCCGTCGCTCCGTCCGGTCTCAATGCTCCGCCCGAACGGATTTACCAGGGGTCGGTCATGGCGACGACCCGGATGCTGACGCGCCTCGCCCGACCCGTGCTCGACGGCATGGTGACGAACCGTGCGGGCCGCGCTGCACTGCTGATGCACCTGCGCGCCCGCCCGTGGCAGGCCACGGAGGAGGAAGGCCGGGCGGTCGCCCGGGGCTTCGCCGACTCCGCGGACTTCTGGCGTGTCCTGTGGTGGTCGGTGCTCGCGGACCTCCCCACGGGACTCGACCGCATCGACTGTCCGGTGCTGCTCCGTGCAGGGAACCCACGACTGGATCGCCGGCGGGCAGACGCCCGGTTCCTTCTCGCCGTTCCCGGATCACGGTTCGAGTCCGTCCCCTTCGCCGGTCACGCCTCGCAGTCGGACCAGCCCCAGGTCCTCCTGCGGCTGGTCCGGGAGGCGGTCCGCCGGGGGAGGGAGCTGCGCCCGGTGGCCCGACAGACCTCGGGAACCGACCACCACGAGGCTGCGTCGATGCCCTCCGTGCAGGCGCCAGTTCCAGCTGGCAGGGGTGCGTCGGCTGTGCAGCCGGTCGACGCGGATGACGCGGGCGAGGGTGGGGAGCCCGTCTGCGCCTTGCACCTGGTCTGCCCTGAGTGCGGCCGGCTCGACTCCCCGCCGGGGCCGCCGTGCCGGGGCTGCGGCTCGAGGGACTGGGACCGCTGAGCCTCGGCCGAGGTGGGCCTCCGGCCTGGTTGCACGGTGGTTGCGCCGACGGACGGCGGGTAGGCGGGCGGCATGGGGATCATCGGGAGCGTCGTCCGCGCGTACCTCATCGACCGGCTGGTCCGTGGTCGGTCCCATCGAGACTCCCGTTACGCGCGCGGCAGCCGGGGCCCGTACGCGCGGACGCGTCGCGCGCATGACGAGCCCTTCTACCCGACGCGCGGGCCGTCGAGCTGGGGGTCTGCCGGCGTCCCCGGTTACGGGCTGCCCTACGGCGGGCCACGTGCCCGTCGCCGAAGCGGGGTCCGCTTCTTCGGGCCGCTGCCGTACTACTCGACCACCACCCGACGCGGGACACGTGTGTCGGTGGGCGGATGCTGCCTGCCGATCCCGTTGCTGTTCCTCGCCTCCGTCGCCGCGGCACTGGCCACCGGCGCGCGCCTGCGCCGACGCGACGGCAGTTGACCGCCTCGCAGCGCTGAGTAGAGCTACCGCCGGAGTCGATGACCGCACGATTCGCTGCGCGATGGTCGTGAGCTGCTGAGTCTGGGCCTTGGTGAGCGGGTCGAAGACGAGCCGTCGGACCTCGCCGACGTGCCCCGGAGAGGTGGCGACGACCTTGTCGAACGCCTCGTCGGCGAGCGTTGCCAGCGTGGTGCACGGGTGACCGGCACCGACGCGCCCGTCGCGGTGTGAGCGCGCGTCACAGCGATGAGTTCTCTGCTTCTGTGGCGTCCACTCCCCGGGACCATCCGACCAAGAGGACCAGAACCGGCCGCCGCGTGCAGGCGGCAGGACAGGAGCGCACCATGGGCTACACCTCCGACACCACCGCAGCGGAGGTCGCGGCACTGCTCGACCGGCAGCGCGCCGAGCTGCTTGCCGTGCTGGGCGCGGACCCGGGAGCCTGGGCGACGCCCAGCCTTTGCAAGGGGTGGACCGCTCGCGACGTGGTCAGCCACCTGCTCATGCCGTACGAGATGACGAAGCCGACGTTCGTGCAGCGGATGCTGCGCTTTCGGGGCAGCTTGGACCGGGTCGCCAACGACTGGATGGAGCGGGACCAGCGCACTCCGGCGAGCTGATCGCCGCGCTCGAGCGCAGCGCAACCGTCAGGTTCAACGTCCCCCGCTCTCCGTCGAGGCGCCCCTGAGCCACCTGCTCATTCACAGCGAAGACATCTACCGCCCGCTCGGGCATGCGCGCCGCCACGATGCGCGCAGCCTCACGCTGGCCCTTGACCAGCTGACCTCGCCCGAGGTCCGCGGAGCGATGCCCCCAGGACTGGTCGACGGGATCAGGCTCAGTGCCACGGACGTGGATTGGACCGGGGGTGCCAGCGACGGGGCGCTCGTCAGCGGGCCTGCTATCAGCCTGCTGTCCGGGCTCTGCGGCCGTCCGGGGCCGCTGTAGGAGCTGACCGGTCCAGGGAGGGCGCAGCTGCTGGCGAGGTTCGCTGCCGAGCAACGGAGTGAGCACCACTGCCTGAACACCGGCCTCTCAGTCCAGGCAGGCGGAGGTCTGAGGCGCAACGGCGACTTCGTCCGGCCCCGGGTGATGACGGGTGCGCACCGAGCACCGCCGCCTGCCTGTGGACAGGCGGCAGGACCGCTATCGAGATCTGCCGTCTCGGCGGATCGCCCGTGGGGCCGTTCGCGATGGATCACGCCACGGGTGTGCCCAAGGGCGGAGGTGAGGATGCGGTCCCACGGGCAGTCCGGACGCCAGCCGCTCCACCTCAAGGAGACCGGGAGGATCCCGGAACCCGGAAGGGCAGCCGGAAGTGACCCCAGGAACGACTCTGCCCGTCCCCGGAACGGGAACGGGCAGGTCAGCGTGTGCGCCGCCAGGGACTCGAACCCCGAACCCGCGGATTAAGAGTCGTAGGGAAGGCGTGTCGGGCGGTGACGCCCGATGACGCTGCCGCACGTTTCCCCAGGTCAGCGACGGTGCCGTGTGCCGTTGCGTGTCGTCGGCGCTGTGACCATCCCGCCGCGTCCGTGCTCAACGTGTGACCACATCCGCGGCCCTCCGGGTCGGTTCCGTGACTCCAGCCACAACTAGAAGGCGGCCCCCGCCGACGCGGCAAACGTCGCCGAGGGCCTAGATCCACACCCGCTGACCTAGACAGGAGTGCAGACCCGTGACCAACCCAACCACGCCCAACGCCGACGGCGGCTGGAACCACACGCTCATCGACTCGCCCTGCCCGCCCTGGTGCACGCTCAGCCCGGACGCGCACCCGTTCGACCTCAACAAGGTGAACGAGTTCGAGCGCATCCACGAGGCAAAGTGGGAGTCGCTTCGGCCGGCCGCCGCGACCTCCGGCTTGCAGCACGTCGAGATGAGCATGCACGCGGTCGAGCGCATCAACTGCGACGGCTTCATCTTCGAGTCGCCGACGTTCTGCCTTGCCATCGAGCAGGGCGCGAACCTCACCGCCGACGAGCTGGGCCAGCTCATCGCGACGCTCGGACGGTGGCGGCGGCACCTGGAGCTGGCGCAGCAGGCGCAGCGATGACCGACGCCGACCTTCTCGACGGGTGGGCGGCCTGGATGACGCTCGCCGGGCTCGCCGAGAACACCGTCCGCGCCCGGACGATTCATCTGCGGGCGTTCGCGCGGACTCACGGGCCGCTCGACCGGGCGACCCGTACCGACGTGGCGCGGTGGCTCGGGCGGTACCGCGGCCCGGTCAGCCGCGCGACCTACGCCAGCTACCTGCGCACCTTCTACGAGTGGGCGAACGGCGAGGGCCATATCACCGACAACCCGACCGACCGGCTGCCGAAGATGAAGATGCCGAGAAAGGCACCGCGGCCGATACCGCCCGACGAGTTGGCCCGCGCCCTGGGCATCGCACCGGAGCGTGAACGGCTGTGGCTCGAGCTGATGGCGTACGCCGGGCTGCGGTGCTGCGAGGTGGCCGTTCACCGGGCGGCGAACCTCTGGCAGGACAGCGACGGCTCGTGGTGGCTCCGCGTGCCGCACGCAAAGGGCGGGCACGACCAGCAGGTGCCGGTGCCGACGTGGCTCGGCGAGAAGGGGTCGACGGCCGCGGATTGGGCACCGCTGACCGCTCAGCGGGTCCAGAAGGCCTCCGCGGCCATCCTCCGGGCGGGTGGGCTCGGCGTCCACGCCGCACGCGCTGCGGCACTACTACGCCACCTCGATTCTCGCCTCGACGCAGAACCTGCGACTGACACAGGTGCTGATGCGGCACGCCGACCCCTCGACCACGGCGAGGTATGCGGCGGTCGCAGACCGGGACGCCGTGGCGGCGGTGCAGGGGTTGCGGCGGGTCGGCTGAGACAGCAGAACGCCCCTGGGCCCGCTTCTGGACCGAGGCGGAACTGTCCCACGCCGTGGGAACTTTCCGGGGGCTTCTGCGCTACTTACTAGGTTCTCGTCCATGGACTTCGGTGAGAAACTGTTCAACGCGGTTGAACAGTCTGGCAGCGCGGCCCCCAGGGTCCTGTCGCCGGTAACTGTTCACGGCGGTGAACAGTTCTCGCTCGTCTGTGAACTGTCCAACGCGTTGGACAGTTCGTCCGGACCGGGTGGCGGGACAATCTGTGAGCCGCCCCCCCGACTGAGGAGGAACTGGCCACCGCCGTGGCCCAGTGCCGGATAGGGCCGAGAGTCCGTTCCTCGATGCCACCACGCCCACGCGCGTAGCCGTCGAAGTGCTCAGGCACGACCCGGGCGCTTTTCACCCCAGGCAGCGTCTCCTCGAACGCGGTGATGACCTGGTCGAGCGCGACCCGCCCGGCGTCGGTGACGAACTCCTTCCGGGCCAGTCGCGCGGCCCGGAGCACATTCCGCAGCGCGATGACGAGCAGATAGGCGGTCGGAGACGCGCCCGGAGCCGCGGAAGCGCTCTAGCTGCAGCCGAACGCCGGGCGCCCTCGTCCCCCGCGACGGCGACCACCTCATAGCAGCGGTCCGGCATCCGTAGGTTGACGGCTGCGACCTCGAACCCGGCCACGTCGACGACACCGCGCGCCACGGCATCCAGCACGTCGCTCAGGTCGAGACTGCCGTGGACACGCTCCGCTACCGCGTGCAGCGTGCGAAGCGCCGCGACGTACTCATCCACTGACTGGGAGGCTGCGTCGAACGGCATCCTGGCTACCCCCGGCTCACGCGGATGGGGTTGGGGTCACACACGATCACCCGGTCCTTATCAACCTAGGACAACCGAGGGCCGCGAGACGCTGTCAGTTGTCGCCACATGGTGGCACCCGGGCATATCGGGACGTCACGAGTGCCGAGTCCCGCGCATCGAGAGGCATCGGACGAGCGGACGCCCCGAGGAGGCGCGCACACAGTCGTACACGGCCTCCCCATTGCAGCGGTACGGTCCGCGACATGCGGGCGCTCGTGAGCATCGACGGCATCGACGTACCCGACGGTGTGGACTGTGCGGTCTGGGACGGCGACGGTCCGCCTCCCGAGGACGTCGAGGACGTGGCGTTCTACGTCCCGCCGTACGGCCGCGCCGCCGAAGGGCTGGACCTGCTCCGCCGGATGCCGCGGCTGCGGGTGCTCCAATCCCTCAGCGCGGGCGTCGACACGGTGCTGGCCCACGTCCCCGACGGCGTCATTCTCTGCAACGCCCGTGGCGTCCATGACGCGTCGACCGCGGAGCTGGCCGTCGGGCTGACGCTGGCCGCCCAGCGGGACCTGCCGCAGTTCCACCGCGCTCAGCTGGAAGGCCGCTGGCGACCGCGCCGCAGCCAAGGTCTCGCCGACGCCACCGTGCTGCTCGTCGGGTACGGCGCGATCGGCGCGGCGATCGAACGCCGCCTCGACGGCTTCGAGGTCGACATTCTCCGTGTCGCGCGGCGGGCGCGCGACGGCGTCCATGACCTGGGCGAGCTCCCCCGGCTGCTGCCTCAGGCCGACGTCGTCATCGTCGTCGTACCACTGACCGACCAGACCCGCGGGCTCGTGGACGCCGGCTTCCTCGCCCGGATGGCGGACGGCGCCCTGCTCGTGAACGTCTCGAGAGGACCGGTGCTCGACACCGAAGCGCTCATCGGAGAGCTGGGGTCGCGGCGGCTACGGGCCGCCCTCGACGTCACCGACCCGGAGCCGCTGCCGGCGCGGCATCCGCTCTGGACGGCACCGGGACTGATCCTCACCCCGCACGTCGGGGGCGGTACGGCGGCCATGCTGCCCCGCGCGAGGGCGCTGGTGTCCGACCAGCTGCGGCGCTTCGCGGCGGGCGAGCCGCTCGCCAACGTCATCACGGGCAGCTACTGACACGCCACGCACGGGGCGGGGTGAGCAGTCCCGTCCCCCGGGTAGGTAGCTCCGGTGACGTCCTACCCACCCGGACCTCCCGGCCAGCCCGCCGGCGACCACACCATCGCGGGCCGCTACCGCCTGCTCAGCCGACTCGGCACGGGCGGCATGGGGACGGTGTGGGCCGCCCGTGACGAGGTGCTCCTCCGCGAGGTCGCCATCAAGGAGGTCACGCTTCCACCCGGCCTGAGCCCGGACCAGGCCGACGTCCTGCGTGCGCGGACCCTGCGGGAGGCGCGCGCCGCGGCGCGCATCCAGAGCCCGTCGGCCGTCACCGTCTTCGACGTCGTCGAGGAGGACGGCCGCCCCTGGATCGTCATGGAGCGGCTGGCGGCACGGACGCTGGCCGACGTCCTGCGCGAGGAGGGCCCCCTCGAGCCGGCGCGGGCCGCCGCCATCGGGCTGCGCGTCCTGGACGCGCTCACTGCTGCCCACGGGGCAGGCGTTCTGCACCGTGACGTCAAGCCGGCCAACGTGCTCTTCGGCCCGGACGGTCGGGCCGTGCTCACCGACTTCGGCATCGCCGCCCTCGAGGGCGACCCCGCAGTGACGACGACGGGGATGCTCGTGGGCTCCCCGGGCTACGTCGCGCCGGAGCGCCTGCGCGGCGAGAACCCGTCCCCCGCCTCGGACCTGTGGTCGCTCGGTGTCACCCTCTACGCCGCCGTCGCAGGCCGCTCGCCGTTCGAGCGGGCCAACCCGATGGCAACGCTGGCCGCCATCCTCGAGGACGACCCGCAGCCCCCGCCGCAAGCCGGCGCGCTCGCGCCGGTGATCGGCGGGCTGATGCGCAAGCATCCCGCGCAGCGCATGGACGCGGCGACAGCCCGAGGCCTGCTCCAGGCGGCGGCAGCAGCCCCCGGTCCGGCCAGGACGGCTGCCGTGCCGCCCGTAGAGCGGCCTGCGACTGCTCGCACGCAGGCCCTGCCACTCCCGCCCGCTGCCGGGGTCGTCGCCGGAGCCGTTCCGCCGCACGCCGAGGCTCCGGACCGCGACGGCGACAGCCGGTACGCCGAGAAGCCCCCCGCCGCGGCCGATCCGCGCCCGCGTCGCAGCGGCGCGGTCGTCGCCGTCCTGGCCGCGATGGCGCTGCTCGGCGGCATCACTGTCGCGATGCTCGTCCGGGAGCGCGACGCCGCGCCGAGCGATCCGGCGGCGGCCGCGCCGACACGGACGGCGGACCGCGAGCGCGCGACCCGCCCGAGGAACACGACCCGCGCCACGACCACGGCGCCCGTGCCGGCGCCTGCACCGCAGGCGACCCGCCGTAGGCCGACACCGACACCGACGCCGACACCGACATCGACGCCCGTTCCGGAGCCGCCGACGTCGTCACCGACCGCGACCGTGCCCCCCGAGGACGGTCCCGAGGACACCGGAGGTGAGGTCGCGGAGGGCTTCACGCGCTACGAGAGCGAGGCCTTCGAGGCCGACCTGCCCGAGGGGTGGACGGTGTCGAGGGAGGAGGGTCTGCGGACCTTCGTCCGCGAGCCCGGGGCGCGGCGCTTCCTGCTCATCCAGCAGGCCGAGCGCGTCGCGGGTGACCCCGAGGAGGACTGGCGCAACCAGGAGCGGTCCGTCTCCCAGCGGCTGCCGGGCTATCGGCTGATCGGGATCTCCCGCGCCGACTTCCGCGACTTCACCGCCGCGGACTGGCAGTTCACCTGGGTCCCGCGCGGCGGCCCGGTGCGCGTGCTGAACCGCGCCGTCGTCACCGAGGACGGCGAACAGGCCTTTGCGCTCTACTGGTCCGTGCCCGTGGACCAGTGGGAGGAGAGCCGGTCGACGTTCGACCGCGTTGCGGGAAGCTTCGAACCGCGGGAGTGATCCGGGACCCAGCGACGAGTTTCGACCGGCGCTCGCCTATGCCTCCTCGACGCGCATCGGCACGCCGTTCCTCGTCTCCAGATGCACGACGCGCCCGGGCGCGGCGGCAGCGCGGCGGAGGTCCTCCAAACGTCACGACAAGGCCCATCAGCCGTCGAGCTTCGTCCGGTTCCAGGAACGGCAGCACCAGCCGACCGTCGGCGTGGACCTGCGCGACCCCCGAGAGCCCTGCCCCAGGATCCGGTAGACGCCGGGATCGAAGACATCGGACTCGTCGCTCAGGAAGACGACGACCGTCCCCGACGAGAGCAGCCCCGTCGAAGCGCACGTCCTCACCCGCGTCGGGCCCGTCCGGCGCCCACGTGCGGGCGCCGACGCGTTCGACCGCCGTGATGCGACCCCTAAGCACGGCATCGGACAGAAGCCGCGCCGTCGCACCGTCGACCTGGAACGTGGTGTTCGGCAGGAGGTCGGTCACGGACTCGTAGACGATGTGCGAGCCCGATGAGTCCAGGCGCTCCCGCATCCGCTCGCTGACGTAGGCACGGGCGTCGTCGGGGGGACGTGCAGTGCCCTGAGGGCGCCGGTCCCTGTGCCGGCTGCGCGTCGACGCTTCGACGCGGCAGGGCACCCGCTGGTTCCGTGCTTCAGGAACCTGCCCGCGCGCAGTCGAGCGCAGCGGTGCGCGTCAGCCTTTGAGGCCGCTGCGGGAGACGCCTTCGATGATGTAGCGCTGGAGGAAGACGAACAGGGCGAGGACGGGGAGGCTGGCGATGACGGCGCCGGCCATGAGGAGGTCGTAGCGGACGCTG
>JALYMU010000140.1 GCA_030773595.1 Actinomycetota bacterium
GCCCGGGAGTGTCCGGGCCGCGCGTCGACTGTGGCGGGCGTCCGGCGTCAGCGTCCCGTCGCCCGCTCGAGTGCCCGCTTCATCAGCGCGGGCGTCCACACCTGGTGCTCCACCTCGCGGTCGCCTATCGCCCGCCATACCGTCACGACGAGGATGTCCCCCTCGAGCGCCACGCCGCTCGCGACGTAGGGCGTCTTGGCCCCCGGGTCCTCGGCGGGCGGCTCCTCACGCGTGCCGACCCAGAACGAGCCGTCGCCGACCGCGTTGTCGTAGGGACCGTGGCGGGTGTGGTCGGAGGCCGGGTCCTTCGGCACGGGGCAGGCTTCGGAGGCCTTCCGCAGTGCCACGAACGCGTCGGAGGCAGCCGTGTCTGTGTCTGCTCCAGCTCCTTGCGACGGTCCCAGGCGCGCACGAAGGCTTCCTGGACGACGTCCTCGGCCTCCGCCCGGTCGCCGAGCATCGCGTAGAGCTGGCCGACCAGCCGCCGGACCGACGTCGTGTAGAAGGCGTCGAACTCGACTTCGTCCACTGGTGCCCTTTCCCTGCCGAACGCTGCCGTGTCGCAGCGTCACGGGGAATACGCGTGTCCCCGCCCGCCGGTTGCATCGGCTCGGGCAGCCGCGGGCAGCAGGAAGATGGCGAACCGTCACGGCTCGGGGGTCCCCGGCGGCAGGGGGGACGCCTCCCTGAGCAATGGACGCGACCCCCGGGGACCCGGGGGCGCCAGGACGTCAGCGACGGACCAGCAAGGAGACCGGGTACGACGAGAGCAGCTCGCCGAGCGCAACCTCGCCGCCGGCGTACGACCCGCCGGCCAGCACGTCGGTCCAGCGACCGTCGGGGAGCGTGATGGTGGCATCCCCCCAGCCGCCGGAGCGCTCGAGCCCGACCGGCAACCGGGTCGCCACCGTCACGACCGAGCCCGACCGGGCAAAGGCGACCGCGTGCGGCGAGGTCGTGTCGAGCGGCTCGTAGCCGGAGCGCACACCGAACCACTCGGGGTGCTCGCGGCGTAGGCGCAGCGCCCGCGAGGTGACCAGCAGCTTCTCCTCGTCGAGCGTCTTGGGCGCCTCACCGGCGTCGAGCCGGCGCAGCGCCTCTCGGCGAACGCCGTAGTCCACCGGACGCCGGTTGTCCGGGTCGACCAGGGACAGGTCGACGTGCTCGGTGCCCTGGTAGACGTCGGGGACCCCGGGCATCGTGAGGTGCAGGAGCTTCTGGCTCAGGACGTTGCACCGGACGGCCGGCTCGGCGCGCGCGAGGAAGTCCTCCACCTGCGCGCGCACCGACTCGTCCCGCAGCACCGCCGACGCGAACTCGCGGACAGCCGTGTCGTAGTCGGCGTTCTGGTCGGTCCAGGAGGTGTGCCGCTTGGCCTCGCGCGTCGCCTTCTCGAGGTAACCGACGAGCCGGTCCTCCTCGATTGGCCAGGTGCCGACGAGCGTCTGCCACAGGAGGTACTCGGTGTTGGCGTCGAGCAGCTCGGGACGGTAGGGCGCGCTGGCGGCGCGCCAGGACGTCACCGCGCCGCCCCACTCGCGGGAGAGCTCGGAGAGGACCGCGAGGCGGGCGCGCACGTCCTCGGACCGCTTCGTGTCGTGCGTCGTGAGCGTGGTCATGGCGACGGGCCAGTCCCGCTGCTGACGTGCGCACCACGCGTGGAACTCCTCGACCGTCCGGCCGAAGTGCGCAGGGTCCCCACCGACCTCGTTGAGCGCCGAGAGCCGGAACCACCGGTAGAAAGCGGTGTCCTCGACGCCCTTGGCCATGACGGGCCCGCAGGTCTGCTGGAAGCGCACCACGAACTCGTCGCGCTGGCGGCCGCGGCCGTGCCGGCCCAGCGCGAGGTCGCGCAGGAGCTCCACGGTCGCGTGCTGCTCCTCGGGCAGGCGCGTCTTGGCCGTCTCGGCCGCCTGCTCGAGCACCTCGACGCTTCGGGCCGGCGGCTCCTCGCCCGGCGCGACGTAGGCCCGGTAGACCGGGAAGGCCACTAGCAGCTCGACCAGAGCCTCGCGCAGGCCACGGCGGGTGTGGTCGCGCAGGGCCACGTGCTCGTGGCAGATCGCGGCGAGGAGCTCGACGAGGCGGTTCACCTCGGCGTAGAGCCCGTGCTCGACGACCGCGCGCTTGGCCTCCTCGACGACCGGCCCGAACTCCGCCGGCTCCCCGGTGAGCTGCTGGTAGAGCGTTGTCAGCGTCGCCTCGCCGCCCTGATCGAGCAGCACGCCGGCGATCTGGTGCAGCGCGTCGTACCCCGTCGTCCCTGAACACGGCCAGTCCTGCGGCAGCGCCTCGTTGCCCTCGAGGATCTTCTCCACGACGACCCACGAGCCTTCGGTCGCATCGTGGAGACGGCGCAGGTAACCGCGCGGGTCCGCGAGGCCGTCGGGGTGGTCGATGCGCAGCCCGTCGAGGGACCCTTCGCGCACCATGGCCACGAGCAGCGCGTGGGACTCGGCGAAGACCTCGTCGCGCTCCACCCGCAGACCGGCGAGGGTGTCGACGTCGAAGAAGCGCCGGTAGTTCAGCTCCTCGTCCGCCACCCGCCAGTAGGCGAGGCGGTACCACTGGCGTTCGAGCAGCTCATCCAGCGGCAGGGCCTGCGTGCCCGGGCGGATCGGGAAGACGTGGTCGTAGTAGCGCAGCACGGGCTCCTCGCCCGAGGCGTCGAGGGTGATCTCGCCGTCGCGCAGGCACTCGCCGATCCGCTTGCCCAGCACGGGCATCAGCAGGGCACCCTCCTGCATTTCCCAGTCCGCGTCGAACCACCCGGCGTACGGCGACTCCGGGCCCTCGCGCAGCACCGACCACAGCGGCGCGTTGAGCGACGCGGGCGTCGGCACCGCGACGTGGTTCGGCACCACGTCGGCGACGGTGCCGAGGCCGGTCTCGACGAGGCGCTCGAACAGCCGGACGTAGCCCTCGCCGCCACCGAGGTCGTCGGAGAGCTGGCTGTGGTCGACGACGTCGTAGCCGTGCGTCGAGCCCGGAACGGCCTGCAGGACGGGGGAGAGGTAGGCGTGGGACACGCCCAGCGCGGCGAGGTAGTCGACCTCTGCGGCGAGGGCGTCGAAGTCGAACTCCCGGCGCATCTGGAGCCGGTAGGTGGCCGTGGGGACAGGCCGGCCGGGTGCAGGAACGTGCGGCACGTCGGCTGCCGCGCCCGTCGTGGCCCGCGGCGTGGTGCCCGAGGCGTCAGCGCCGGGCGCCGTGGTCATCTCACTCACAGGATCCTCCGGAGCACGAGCAGGGATCGGGACTCGACGTCGACGGTCCCGCCGGTCTTGACCGACGGGCGCTCGTCGACCATGGGCGAGGCGGTGTCGAGCTCCACGGTCCAGGCCGCGGCGTACCGGTCGGGGGGCATGGTGAACGCGACGTCGTCCTCGGAGGCGTTGAACAGCAGGAGGAAGGAGTCGTCGACGATGCGCTGCCCCCGGGAGTCGGGCTCGTCGATGGCCTCACCGTTGAGGAACACGCCGACGAACTTCGTGTGGCCGGCGTGCCAGTCCCTGCCGCTCATGACCTCCCCGGAGGGCTTGAACCACGCGATGTCCGAGACGCCCTTGCGGCCCCGGACGGGGGTTCCGCGGAAGAACCGGCGGCGGCGGAAGACCGCGTGGTCGCGGCGGAGTCGGGTGACCGCCCGAGTGAACTCCAGCAGTGACCAGTGCTCCCGGGCGTCGTCCCAGTGGACCCAGGAGATGTCGTTGTCCTGGCAGTAGGCGTTGTTGTTGCCGCCCTGGGTGCGCCCCATCTCGTCGCCGTGCAGCAGCATCGGAACGCCCTGGGACAACAGCAGCGTGGCGATGAAGTTGCGCTTCTGCTGCTCCCGCAGCGCGACGATGTCGAGGTTGTTGGTGGGCCCCTCCGTGCCGCAGTTCCAGGAGCGGTTGTGGCCCTCGCCGTCCGCGCCGCCCTCACCGTTGGCCTCGTTGTGCTTCTCGTTGTAGGAAACCAGGTCGTTGAGCGTGAAACCGTCGTGCGCGGTGACGAAGTTGATCGAGGCGAGCGGGCGGCGGCCGTCGTTCTGGTAGAGGTCGCTGGACCCCGTCAGGCGCGAGGCGAACTCGCCCAGGATCGAGGGCTCCCCGCGCCAGAAGTCCCGGACCGTGTCGCGGTACTTGCCGTTCCACTCCGTCCACAGCGGCGGGAAGTTGCCGACCTGGTAGCCGCCCTCGCCGACGTCCCACGGCTCCGCGATCAACTTGACCTGGCTGACCACGGGGTCCTGCTGGACGAGGTCGAAGAACGCGGACAGGCGGTCCACCTCGTGGAACTGCCGGGCGAGCGTCGACGCGAGGTCGAAACGGAACCCGTCGACATGCATCTCCGTCACCCAGTAGCGCAGCGAGTCCATGATCAGCTGGAGGACGTGCGGGTGGCGCATGAGCAGGGTGTTGCCGGTGCCCGTCGTGTCGTAGTAGTGGACCGGGTCACCGTCGACGAGGCGGTAGTAGGCGGTGTTGTCGATGCCGCGGAAGCACAGCGTCGGGCCCATGTGGTTGCCCTCGGCCGTGTGGTTGTAGACGACGTCGAGGATCACCTCGATGCCCGCGGCGTGCAGGGACCGGACCATGGACTTGAACTCCAGCACCTGCTGGCCCAGCTGGCCGCCGGAGGAGTAGGCGTTGTGGGGGGCGAAGAACCCGATCGTGTTGTAGCCCCAGTAGTTGGACAGGTTGCGCTCCACCAGGTGGTGGTCCTGCACGAACTGGTGCACCGGCATCAGCTCGACGGCCGTGACCCCGAGGCCCTTGAGGTGCTCGATCATGGCCGGGTGGCCCAGGCCCGCGTAGGTCCCGCGGATGTCCTCGGGGATGTCCGGGTGCTCGATCGTGAGGCCCTTGACGTGGGCCTCGTAGATCACGCTCTCGTGGTACGGCGTCCGCGGCGGGCGGTCGTTCTGCCAGTCGAAGTAGGGATTGATGACGACCGACTTCACCATGTGGGGGCCGCTGTCGAGCTCGTTGAGGTCGTCCGGGTAGTCGAACCGGTAGCTGAACAGCGACTCGTCCCAGTCGATCTGACCTTCGACCGCCTTCGCGTAGGGGTCGAGCAGGAGCTTGGCGGCGTTGCACCGCAGGCCGGAGTGGGGGTCGTAGCCGCCGTGGACCCGGTATCCGTAGCGCTGACCGGGCGCCACGCGGGGGAGGTAGCCGTGCCAGACGAACGCGTCGACCTCGGGCAGCACGACCCGGGTCTCGTTGCCCGCGTCGTCGAACAGGCACAACTCCACGCGCTCGGCGACCTCGGAGAACAGCGCGAAGTTGGTCCCGGCTCCGTCGAAGGTAGCCCCGAGCGGGTACGGCTGGCCGGGCCAGATCTCCATCGCGTTGTCGTCCTCATCGTCGTGCGGGTGCTGACGCGGGTGCGGCGCCGCGCCGCGTCCATTCTCCCCGATGTCTTCTCCGGCACGACGGGCCCGCACGCCGGGCGGCCCCGAGAGGTAGGTCACGCTGCGGATGACCCGGGCCGCGACGTCCGCCCGCGGCGCGGCCC
>JALYMU010000141.1 GCA_030773595.1 Actinomycetota bacterium
GGGCAAGGCGCAGCGCATGGGGGTGGCCGACCCAGCGCCGGTCGACGAGCGCCACGCGGCCGCGCGGCGCGGCGGCGAGGAGCTCACGTAGGTGACCGGCATCGAGGTTGCCGGCTGCCTCCTGGACGTCGAAGCCGAGGCTGCGCACGAGGGCGGGAAGGTCGTCGTCCCCGCCGGGAGCCTCCGGTGCCGGTCCGACCAGCAGCGCCGTGGGCAGGGGGTCCCTCCTCGTCCGGGCCGCGGCAGGGACTGCCCCAGCGGGGTCCCGCTGGGCGTGGAACCCGCGGACGTCGTCGAGGCCCATCCTAGGGGTCCGTCGACGCCGCGCTCGGGCGTCCCGGCGCCGCCGTCACAGCCCGAAGCGGGGCCACTCCATCGCCGGGCAGGTGTCCATGACCATGTCCAGACCAGCGGCCCGGACCCGCTCGTAGGCCGCCTCGTCGACCACGCCGAGCTGGAACCACACCGCCTTGGCGCCGATGGCGACGGCCTCGTCGGCCACCGCTCCGGCGAGGTCCGAGCGCACGAACACGTTGACCACCTCGACCGCGAACGGGATGTCCGCGAGCGTGGCGTAGCCCTGCTCGCCGTGCACCGTGTCGGCCTTGGGGTGCACCGGCACGACCCGCTTGCCGTGCGCCTGCAGCTGGGCCGCGATGCCGTACGCCGTGCGTCGCGGGTTGGCCGACAGCCCGACGACGGCCCACGTCGTGGTGTCGGTGAGCAGACGGCGGATCGTGGCGTCGTCGCCGTACGTCATAGGTCGTCGCCGTACGTCATCGTCAGTGCCTCCCCAGACCGCGGTAGGTCCATCCGGCGGCGCGGTAGGCATCCACGTCCAGGCAGTTGCGCCCGTCCACGATGGTGCGGCGGTGGACGAGCCCGCCGAGCGCCACGGGGTCGAGGCGGCGGAACTCCGGCCACTCGGTGAGGTGCAGGACGACGTCGGCGCCCGCGCAGGCGTCCTCGGCGGACGGGGCGTAGCCCAGTGTGGGGAACAGCCGGGCGGCGTTGTCCATCGCCTTCGGGTCGTAGACGCACACGGTCGCGCCCTGCAGCTGGATCTGCCCGGCGACGTTGAGTGCGGGGGAGTCGCGGATGTCGTCGGAGTCGGGCTTGAACGCTGCTCCCAGGACCGCGACGCGGCGCCCGATGAAGGACCCGCCCGCCAGCTCGCGGGCCAGCTCGACGACGCGGCCACGGCGGCGCATGTTGGTCGCGTCGACCTCGTGCAGGAAGGTGAGGGCCTGCGCGGCGCCGAGCTCCCCCGCCCTCGCGATGAACGCGCGGATGTCCTTGGGCAGGCAGCCGCCACCGAAGCCGACGCCGGCGTTGAGGAACTTCCGCCCGATCCGCGAGTCGTGGCCGAGGGCGTCGGCGAGCTGGTTGACATCGGCGCCGGCGACCTCGCAGATCTCCGCGATCGCGTTGATGAAGGAGATCTTCGTCGCGAGGAAGGCGTTGGCCGAGACCTTGACGAGCTCCGCGGTGGCGTAGTCGGTGACCACGACCGGCGTGCCCGCGCGAACCGCCTGCTCGTACACGTGCCGGAGGGTGCGCTCGGCGGACTCGCTGCGGACGCCGAAGACCAGCCGGTCGGGCTGGAGCGTGTCCTGGACCCCGAAGCCCTCGCGCAGGAACTCCGGGTTCCACGCGAGCTCGACCTGCTCGGCGGCCGGCGCCTGCGCGCGGACGAGCTCGGCCAGCCGTTCCGCCGTACCGACGGGGACCGTCGCCTTGCCCACGACGAGCGCGGGTCTCGTCAGGTGCGGGACGAGCGCGTTGACGGCCGCGTCGACGTAGCTGACGTCGGCCCCGAGCCCGTTCTTGCGTTGGGGGGTCCCGACGCACAGGAAGTGCACGTCACCGAACTCCCCGACCTCCTCATAAGAGGTCGTGAAGCGCAGCCGGCCCGACACGACGTGGCGCTGGAGCAGCGCCTCGAGCCCCGGCTCGTAGAACGGGACCTGACCTTTGCTGAGGGAGCCCACCTTGTCGGCGTCGACGTCCAGGCCGAGGACCTCGAAGCCGAGCTCGGCCATGCACGCGGCGTGGGTGGCTCCGAGATAGCCCGTGCCAATCACCGTCAACCGCGTCATGGAGGCGAGGCTAGCGTCCGGCACCGACGGTTTCCCTGCACCGGGTACCGTTCGGCCAGCGGCTCGCTCGTGAAGGGGGACAACGGTGTCCAGCTCCGACTTCGACGTCTACCGGCTGCCCGAGGAGCACGAGATGCTCCGCGAGGCGGTCCGGGCGGTGTGCGAGGACAAGGTCGCGCCGTACGCCGCGGAGGTGGACGAGCGCAGCGAGTTCCCGCAGGCGGCCTACGACGCGCTGCGCCAGGCCGACTTCGCCGCGCCGCACATCCCGGAGCAGTACGGCGGAGCGGGTGCCGACGCGCTCGCGACCTGCATCGTAATCGAGGAGGTCGCGCGGGCGTGTGCGTCGAGCTCGCTGATCCCGGCCGTCAACAAGCTCGGGACGATGCCGCTTCTGCTGGCGGCGTCGGAAGATCTCAAGGCCCGCTACCTCCCGCCGGTGGCCCGCGGGGAGGCGATGTTCTCCTACGCCCTGTCCGAGCGCGAGGCGGGCTCGGACACCTCGAGCATGCGCACCCGCGCGGTGCGTGACGGCGACAGCTACGTCCTCAATGGCCAGAAGTCGTGGATCACCAACGCGGGGGTGTCGGACTACTACACGGTCATGGCCGTGACCGACTCCTCCGCCGGCTCGCACGGCATCTCGGCGTTCGTGGTGGAGCGGTCCGACCCCGGGTTCGCCTTCGGTGCGCCGGAGCGCAAGCTCGGGATCAAGGGCTCGCCGACCCGTGAGCTGTTCTTCGAGGACACCCGCATCCCGGCCGACCGGCTGGTCGGTGAGGAGGGCCAGGGCCTCAAGATCGCGCTACGCACCCTGGACCACACCCGGATCACGATCGGCGCACAGGCCGTCGGCATCGCGCAGGGCGCGCTGGACACCGCGCTCGGCTACGTCAAGGAGCGCAAGCAGTTCGGCAAGGCGATCGCGGAGTTCCAGGGCGTGCAGTTTCTGTTGGCCGACATGGCGATGAAGCTCGAGACCGCGCGGCAGATGGTCTACGTCGCCGCGGCCAAGTCCGAGCGCCACGACGCCGACCTGAGCTTCTTCGGTGCAGCCGCCAAGTGCTACGCCTCCGACGCGGCGATGGAGATCACTACCGATGCGGTTCAGCTGCTCGGCGGCGCGGGCTACGTCAAGGACTACCCGGTCGAGCGGATGATGCGCGACGCGAAGATCACCCAGATCTACGAGGGCACGAACCAGATCCAGCGGCTGGTGATGGCGCGGCAGCTGCTCAAGGGCTGACGCGCCGCAGTGACGCAGGCGTGGGCCCCTGCGTCAATGTCCGCCCGGCCATCGCCAACGCCGCCGAGGCCGACGCCGTCGTGTCCGTCCACGCCGACGGCAACACGCGCTCTCGACGCCCGTGGTGACCTCGGCACGCTGAACCTGTCAAGCGTCCCGTCGTCCTGGTGGAGTGCGGCAACATGCGCGACGCGACCGACGCCCGGATCCTCACGAGCCGCGTTGGGCGGGCGCGGATATCCGAAGGCATCGTCGTGGGGGTGACGGCGTACCTCGGTCGCTGAGCCTCCCCGTGGACCGCAGGGCGCGACCACGGGTCAGCCTCCTGCGAGCAGACCCGCCGGCACCGGGTCATCGGCGCGCAGCGCGTCGAAGAGCCGCTTGGCCTTGGCCTCGTCCCACAGCACGACGTTGCCGGCGCCCGCGCGGTCGGCGGTACCCGCCACGGGGACCGTGGTGCGCACCGCGTCACCGCCACCGAGGCCCTTCATGGCCCACGCGAAGCGGGCGAGGTCGACGGGCCCGGTTCCCTCGTCCACGGTGAGCGCGTCGCCACCGGCAGCCGCGGTGCGCTGTAGGCGCAGCGGGTTCAGCGCGGTGGCCGGCCGTGCGGCCTTGGCCGCCACCGCCGCGACGAACTCCTGCTGGCGCTCGATGCGGCCCAGGTCGCCGCGCGGGTCGGAGTAGCGCGCCCGCACGTAGCCGAGCGCGGTAGGCCCGTCCATCTGCTGGCAGCCCGCCTGGACGTTCAGCTTGGCCTTGACGTCCTTCATCGCCCGCTTCGGGCACAGCCGCACGCCGTCGAGGGCGTCGACGATGCCCACGAAGCCGCCGAAGCCCACCTCGACGTAGTCGTCGAGCCGGATGCCCGTGGCCTGCTCCACGCTCCGGGAAAGCAGCTTCGCGCCGCCGAAGGCGTAGGCAGCGTTGATCTTGTTGGCGCCACGGCCCGGGATCTCGACGTAGGAGTCACGCGGCAGCCCGACCAGCACCGGGTCTCCACCGCCGCGCGGGATGTGCAGCAGCATGATGGTGTCGGTACGGCGACCACCCGTGCTGCCGGTGCCCAGCCGGCGCCGCTCGGCCTTGGTCAGCCCCTCGCGGCTGTCCGAGCCGACCACGAGGACGTCCCGCCCCGGTGTGGCCGCCGGGCGGCCGTCGTAGTCCCCGAGCGCGTCGACCGTGTCGACCCGGGAGTACGCCGAGAGCACCGCGGCGGCGAGCAGCGCGGGGACGAGCAGCACCAGGACCAGCAGGGCCAGGACCAGCAGGGCCCAGCGC
>JALYMU010000142.1 GCA_030773595.1 Actinomycetota bacterium
AGCAGCGACCGTGGAGTGTCCGTGACCGAGCTCAGCAGCCAGACCGTCGAAGAGACACTGCCCCGCCAACTCCCCTCGCCCCGGATCGCAGCGGAGCGGCCGAGCCGGAGCGGCCGCTGGATCGACGGTGAGTGCGCGCAGCACGCGGGCCGGGTCTACGGGCTCGTTGCCCCCGCGTGGGAGCACGCGGCCGTCGTGGCCGACGTCGTCACCGGGGCGGACCCGACGGCGGAGTACGCCGGGTCGCGCACGCTGACGCGACTCAAGGCCGCGGGCATCGACCTGGCCGCGATGGGGGAGTCCGCGACGGACCCGGCGACCGACGACGAGGCCACCGAAGTCGTGCAGTTCGTCGACGCCGCGCGCGGGACCTACAAGAAGCTGGTCCTGCGCGACGGGCGGGTCGTCGGCGCGATCCTGCTCGGCGACGGAGCGACCGCCGGCGCGGTCGTCCAGCTCTTCGACCGCGGCACCCCGGCGCCCGCCGACCCGGCCGCGCTGCTGTTCCCCGGTGCGGATGCGGCGCAGCCGGTGGCCTCGCCCGCGCACATGCCCGGCTCCGCGACGGTCTGCCACTGCAACAACGTCACCAAGAGCGAGCTCCAAGACGCCTGGCTCGACGGTTGCCGGACCGCCGGCGAGATCGCCCGCGCCACCCGCGCCACCACCGGGTGCGGCTCGTGCCGCAGCGCGGTCGAGGGCATCTGTGAGTGGCTGCGCGCCGCCGACCCGGAGCCCATCGTGGTGACCCCCCGATCGCACGGCAACCCCCGAGCCGCGGAGGTCCCGGCATGAACCGCCAGCACGTCGTCGTCATCCGCAACGGCATGGTCGGGCAGCGCTTCGTCGAGGCGCTGCGCGACCGCGACACCGCCGGCACCTGGCGGGTCACCGTCTTCGGCGAGGAGCCGCGGCCGGCGTACGACCGCGTCGGCCTGTCGGCGCTCTTCGCCGGCAAGACGCCCGACGACCTCAACCTCGTCCCCGCCGGTTGCTACGACGGTGACGGCGCGGTGCTGCACCTGTCGCAGCAGGTGGTGGCGATCGACCGGGACGCGCGGACCGTCACCACGGCGGAAGGGCGGGTCACGCCGTACGACGCGCTGGTGCTGGCCACCGGCTCCCACCCCTTCGTGCCGCCGGTGCCGGGCGCGGACTCGCCGGGGTGCTTCGTCTATCGCACGATCGAGGACCTCGACACGATCCGGTCGGCGGCTGCCGGCGCGCGGGTGGGCGCGGTGGTCGGCGGCGGGCTGCTCGGGCTCGAGGCGGCCAACGCCCTGCGCAGCCTCGGACTCGAGACGCACGTCGTGGAGTTTGCTCCGCGGCTGATGCCGCTGCAGGTCGACGAGGGCGGGGGGGAGGCGCTGCGCCGGCACGTCGAGGCTCTCGGCGTGCGGCTGCACCTCGGGGCCCGCACGGAGTGCATCGAGACGGACGCGGCGGGTACGGCGAGCCGGATGGTCTTCGCCGAGGGCGAGCCGCTCGACGTGGACCTCGTGGTCTTCTCCGCCGGCGTGCGACCGCGTGACGAGCTCGCCCGGGCGAGCGGCCTCGAGATCGGCGCGCGTGGCGGGGTCGTGGTCGACGCCGCCTGCCGTACGGCGGATCCGCACGTCCTCGCCGTCGGCGAGGTCGCGTGCATCCAGGGCCGGGTGCACGGGCTCGTCGCGCCCGGCTACGCCATGGCGGAGGTCGCAGCCGACCAGCTGCTCGGCGGCGCGGCGGAGTTCCCGGGCGCCGACACGGCCACCAAGCTCAAGCTGCTCGGCGTCGACGTCGCCAGCTTCGGCGACGCGTTCGCCGCCACTCCCGGAGCGCTCGAGCTCGTCTATGCCGACCCGGTCGCCGGCGTCTACAAGAAGCTCGTGGTGACAGACGACGCCACCCGCCTGCTCGGCGGCGTCCTCGTCGGCGACGCCTCGGCGTACGCCGTCCTGCGCCCCATGGCCGGCAGCGACGTCCCGCTGCCGCCGGAGCCCGCCGACCTCATCCTGCCGGTGCGCCAGGGCTCGACCACCCCTGTCGCCCTCCCGGGCGCCGCCCAGGTCTGCTCGTGCCACGCCGTCACGAAGGACCGGCTGTGCGCGGCGGTGCACGACGACGGCGTGACGGACCTCGCCGGGATGAAGGCCTGCACCAAGGCGGGCACCGGCTGCGGCTCCTGCGTCCCGCTCATGAAGACGATCCTCGGCCAGGAGCTGGCCAAGGCCGGCGTGCAGATGAGCAAGGCACTGTGCGAGCACTTCGACCACAGCCGGGCGGAGCTGTTCGACATCGTGCGGGTGCGCGCCATCACGACGTTCTCCCAACTCGTCGCCGAGCACGGCCGCGGCCGCGGGTGCGACGTGTGCAAGCCCGCGGTCGCCTCGATCCTGGCCAGCCTGGCGGCGGGCACGTCCTGGACGGTGTGAGGCCGCAGGCCTGCAGGACACCAACGACCGGTATCTCGCCAACATGCAGAAGGACGGCACCTACTCGGTCGTCCCGCGGATCCCCGGCGGCGAGATCACACCGGCCGGGCTCATCACCCGCGAGTTCGGGCTCTACACGAAGATCACCGGCGGGCAGCGCATCGATCTCTTCGGCGCAAGAGTGGAGCAGCTTCCGGTGATCTGGCGGCGGCTGGTCGAGGCCGGATTCGAGTCGGGGCACGCCTACGGCAAGGCGCTGCGCACCGTGAAGTCGTGCGTCGGCTCCACCTGGTGCCGCTACGGCGTGCAGGACAGCGTCGGGCTCGCGATCGAGCTCGAGCTGCGCTACCGGGGGCTCCGCGCGCCGCACAAGATCAAATCGGGGGTGTCCGGCTGCGCCCGCGAGTGCGCCGAGGCGCGCGGCAAGGACTTCGGCGTCATCGCCACCGAGAGGGGCTGGAACCTCTACCTCGGCGGCAACGGTGGCTTCACCCCGCGGCATGCCGAGCTGTTCCTGAACGACGTCGACACCGAGACGCTGATCCGCACCATCGACCGCTACCTGATGTTCTACGTCCGCACGGCCGAGCGGCTGCAGCGCACCTCGACCTGGCTCGAGTCGCTCGACGGCGGGCTCGACTACCTGCGCGAGGTGATCGTCGACGACTCCCTCGGCATCTGCGCCGAGCTCGACGCGGCCATGGCACGGCACGTCGCGTCGTACGCCGACGAGTGGCGCCAGGCCATCGAGGACCCGGAGAAGCTGCGCCGCTTCGTGTCGTTCGTCAACGCCCCCGAGCAGCCCGATCCGTCGATCATGACGGTGCCCGAGCGCGGGCAGCCGCGGCCCGCGAAGTCCGAGGAGAAACAAGCCGTCCTGGTGGCCGGCTCCCGTCTGGAGGTGGGAACCCGATGACCGTTCTCGCTGCTGCAGTCGACACCTGGGTCGACGTGTGCGCGCTGGCCGACCTGCCGGTCGAGCAGGGCGTGTGCGCCCTGGTGGGCACCGAGCCCATCGCGCTGGTCCGGACGTACGACGGCCACGTCTACGCCGTCGCCAACGTCGACCCGGCCAGCGGGGCGAGCGTGATGTCGCGCGGCATCGTCGGCTGCCGCCGGAGCCGGCCGGCCCTGGCCTCGCCGATGTACAAGCAGGTCTACGACCTGACGACCGGCAAGTGCTTCGACGACCCGTCCCTGCGGCTCGCGGTGCACGCGCTGCGCGTGATCGACGGCCGCGTCGCGAACTTGCTCAAGGGGGTGTTCGGCACGTTCCGTAACCCGACGGCGCACGCCCCGAGAGAGCGTTGGCCCGTCAGTGAAGCTGACGCGCTCGACCTGTTCTCGACGCTGTCGTACCTCCACCGCCGACTGGACAACCGACGGTAGTCAGGGACCTGCCTTGATCCACGTGATGCTCTCGCCGGGGTTGTACTCCGCTCCGGCGGCCGCCAGTTGATCGATTGGCACTGCCGCGAGCGCATCGACGATGACGGGCTCGAGCGCGCGCCCGTCCGGGCACGGGACGAGGGCGCTCGGAGGGAACCGCTCCGGGGAGCCGGTCGTCGAGGAAGTTAGCGCGCCACCCTGCGCGACCGGTCCGGCCAGCAGCACGTCGGTCTGCGGGCGTCGCGTTCTCTGTGCCAAGCACGAGCTGATGGAGGTGCCGGAGCGGCGAAGGAGACCTCGTCAACGAGTGTCTGCGACAAGGCCTCTACGTGATGAGAGTGGCGATCTGGACCTCCTCACTAATTGGCAAGATGGGGTTGACCGACACCTGGACGAAGATCGGCGGGCCAACCGGGAAGACGGCGCTGTCCGGCTCTCGGACTGCCGTGCTCACCGCGTCGGGTGAGCTCTACGCCAAGGACGGACTCAACGGCACCTGGCTCAAGGAAGCGACATCACAGTCCCAGTTCGGTGACGGCGTTGCCGGCGAGGGGGTCCGCTTCGCGGATGTAGCGGTCGACCATGGCGTAGGACTTGTGTCCGGTCTGTCTCATGATCGCGGTGGCGGGTGCTTTGTTGCGGGCGGCCTGGGTGACGAACCCGGCGCGGAGGGAGTGCCCGGCGTAGTGGTCGGGGTTGAGTCCTGCGCGGGCGGCGTGGCGTTGCACGACGGCGGCGATGGCGGCGGGGGAGAGGCGGGTCAGACGGATGTGGCCGTGGCGGGTGACCGGGCGGAACAAGGGCCGGTCGCCGGGTAGGTCCTCGACGGTGGCCCCGGTCTGGTCGCGGCAGGTGTGCCGGTTGGTCGGCACGGTGGGCGTGTGGTCGAGGTAGGGGTGGACGGCGTCGGGGCCGTAGCGGTCGGCGAGGTCCAGTACGGCCCGCCAGTCCAGGTACGCGCAGACCGGGCAGGTCTCGGAGTGGGAGCCGTAGGGCAGGGCGACAGTACGCCCGGTGGCGTTCTGATCGGTTTTGGAGCGGCGCAGCCGAATGTGCAGTCCATCGGCGTGGTGCAGGGCGATGTCGGTGACGTCGAGTGAGGCGAGTTCGGAGCGGCGGAACGCGCCGGCGAAGCCGGCGAGGAGGATGAACCGGTCCCGGCGGCGTAGCACGCCGGTGGGCCACTCCTCGGCGGGGAGCTGACGCAGCAGGTGCTTGAGGTCCGCCAACAGGAGGGCCTTTTTGGCGCCGGTGGCTTCGGTGCGGGCCCGGCGGATCCCGCGCAGCACCTGCCGGACGAGGGAGTCCGAACCGGGGGCCGGGTAGCCACGGGCGCGGTGCACCGTGTTGATCGCGGCGGCCCACCGGGTCAGGGTGGCGGCCTTCGTGACCGGGCAGCCCCGGTCGTCGACAGCTTCCGCGGCGGCGACCAAGTACAGCGCGACTGTCTCGGGCGTGGCGGGCAGAATCTGGAGATCGTGGGCGGTGCACCAGGCGGCGAAGCGGGCCCAGTCGCTGGTGTAGGCGCGGACGGTGTTGGCGGCGTGGGCGTCGGCCACGTAGCGGCGCAACGCTTCAAGGAGGTAGTCCGGCACGTCCGCCCGGGCTGCGGCCGGGACGTAGTCGAACGGTTCCAACTCCGCTGCGGCCGCCAGCAGATGCTCGGGCAGCCCGGCGTCGGACCGGCTCACTGACCCGCTCACTGACCTGCCGCTTTCGCGGCGGCGTCCCGGGCCGCGCGCAGTGCCGCAGCAGCCCGGGTCAGGCGCGACCGCTCGAGATGGCGCTGTGCTGCGACGCGGCTCCGCTGGCTGCAGCCGACCGCCGCCAGGCAGGTCAACGCGTGCGCCAGCCGCGGCTGTGGCGTCGGCCCGGCTACCGCGTCGACGGATGTGATCAGCAGCTCCACGCCCTCCGCAGGCAACACGACCGCACGGCGCCAGGCGGCGCCCGCGCCGGAACGGGCACCCTCGAGGCGGCCAGCCACCGTCCGGGCCGCAGCCAGCACGCGGGCGTCTGCCGGCTCGATCGGCTCGGCGAAGCCCAGCACCTCCCCAAGCAGGGAAGAAGGGATTGGACGCGTGGCCGCCGGGACGGTCACCGTGGCCGCGTGGGGATCTGGGAGACGGTCGCTGTGCTGCTCGCCGGAGTGGCTGCCCGCACGATCAACACGGTGGTCGGCACCGGCTCGCTGGTCAGCTTTCCTACCCTCCTCGCGCTCGGCGTCCCGCCGGTCGTCGCGAACGCGCGAATACCACCGGCCTGGTGCCTGGCGGGCTGAGCGGCACCTTTGGCTACCGGCGAGAGCTCGCCGGGTAAGGCCCGCGGCTGCGCCCGCTGCTGGCCGCCAGCCTCCTCGGCGGCGCCACCGGCGCCTGCCTGCTGCTCATCCTGCCCGCCTCAGCGTTCGAGGCGGTCGTGCCGGCGCTCCTGCTTCTCGCGTGCGTCCTGGTCGCGGTGCAGCCCGCCCTGTCCCGGCGACTGCAGGCCCACACGGAAACACACCCCCGGAGCGGGGAGGCGGAGATGACCGCGCGGGCCCCTGCCGCTTTCCGTCCCGTGACGGCAGCAGCGGGTTTGCTCGGGATCTACGGCGGCTACTTCGGCGCGGGGCAAGGCGTTCTCCTCATCGCCCTGCTGGGGCTGGGCACCGGGGAGGAGCTGCAGGTGGTCAACGCGCTGAAGAACGCCGCGGTCACCGCGGCGAACGCCGCCGCCGTGCTCGTCTTCGCGGCCGTGGCCGACCTCGACTGGGTCATCGTCGCACTGATCGCCCTCGGCTCCGTCCTGGGTCGGCAGGTCAGCGCGCGCGTCGGCCGGCGGCTGCCCGCGCCGGTTGTGCGCGCCCTGGTCGTCGCGCTGGGACTGATCGTCGCCGTCCGGTTGGCGCTGCCGTAGCACCTGCGTCGGCGGGCCGGGGCTCTTCGGAGCCAGGTGGTTGCGCCGGTCACACCTGAGGGTGGGGGTCCGCTCCGCGCTTGCGGGCTCGCTGCGCGCCGGGCAGGCCAGTAACGACCTGGTGCATCTCGTCGATGAGTTCCAGCATGGCGTGAATGTCCGGCGCCAGCTGCCGCAGTTCCCGGGAGGTGGGGAGCCGGTCGGACTGGAGAGCGTTGACCAGCCGGGGAGTCTGGTCGGCCAGCGCCGACAGTGCCCGGGTGCGTTCGGGGGAGAGCAGGGTGGCGAGCCGGTCCAGAAGCGCCTCGACCGGCTCGGCCCGCTGCCGGCTGAGGGCCGCGTGAACCCGGTCGAGCAGGCCGGCGACGGTC
>JALYMU010000143.1 GCA_030773595.1 Actinomycetota bacterium
ACGCGGCGGCGCGAGCGGGCCGCCGGCGGATGCGCGCGAAGCGAGAGGTCGTGGAGGCCTCGTCCGGGCGGATTCCTGCGACGTCGGTCTCGGCCGCCCGTCGGGCGGTCTCCTCCACGAGTCGCACCATCGTCCTCGGCCGGTCGGACTGCGGGGCGTGGCCGGCAGCGAGCAGCGGTCGGAAGCGAGAGCGGGGGACCAGCGGCAGGTAGCGGACGGTCTGCCCTGACGCGATCAAGTCGCCGACGCCCTGGACCAGCAGGACGGGGCACTCGACCCGGTCCATGCCCCGCGGAACGTCGAGCAGCAGTCCCCACAGCAACGTCCGCCAGTAGTCGCGGGAATCGGCGAAACCCTCGCGTGCGCCGATCGCCTCCTCGCGGCTGGTGGACCAAGGGCGGGCCTTGAGCGGAGTGAGCAGCGCGGTGCGGCCCAGGGCAGAGCGGGACAGCGCTCCGAACGCTGGTGACGCAGTGCGACCGACCACCCGCGCCAGCGCCAGTCCGGCGCCCTGCGCGATCCGTTCCGGTAGGAGGTTCATCCCCGACGGGGCGACCGCGACGACCGATCGGGCCCGGCCCCGCCGGGCGAGCTCCAGAGCCACCCGGGCGCCCAGCGAGTTGCCGAGGACGTGCACGGGCCCACGTCCTCGGCGTCGAGGGTGCGCTCCACGGCGTCGGTGATCGCGGCGACGGTCGGCCGTTCATTCAGGTGCCGGGACCGCCCTGCGCCCGGCAGCTCGACGTTCAGCACGTCGAAGCGCTCGGAGAGCTCGGCGACTACGGCGGTGAAGTCCCGCCGGGAGCTGCCCCAGCCGTGCAGGAGGAGCAGGGGTTCGCCGGAGCCGGATCGGGTGGTCGAGAGCAGTTCGTTCACTAACCACCGGTACCCACGGCGGCCCTGGACGACGCCGTGACGTGCCCCACGGCCACTCCGTGCCGCGCCCCGGACACCGCCCGCCGGGCAGGATGCAGGCCATGAGTCAGGTCGTCGCCACCGCCGAACGAGTCGTCCACGCCCCTGCCGAGCGGGTTCGGTCCGCCCTGGCCGACTACGCCGGCACGCGCCCGCGCCTCCTTCCCGACCAGTTCTCCGACTACCGCGTCGAGTCCGGTGGGCAGGGTGCGGGTACGCGGGTGCACTGGCGCTTCGCCGCCACCTCGAAGCGGGTCCGCGAGCAGTCCGTCGAGGTCACCCAGCCCACTCCCGGCACGCTGGTGGAGACGGACACGGCGTCGTCCATGGTGACCACCTGGACGGTGCAGCCGGCCGACGCCGGGACGTCCACCGTGGCGGTGTGCACGGTCTGGAACGGCGCGGGCGGGATCGGCGGCTTCTTCGAGCGCACCTTTGCGCCCAAGGGCCTGCGCCGGGTGTACCTGGCCATGCTCGAGCGCCTGGACGCCGAGCTCGCCGGCTGATGGCGGCGCGAGCGGCGATGGGAGGGGACGATGGTCGGCGTGACCGCCGCGCCGGCCGTCGGGCCCCGGGCCGACGCAATGTCCCTGGACGCTGACGCGACGTCCCTCGACGCCGACCCGGGTCCGTTCGACGCCCTCACCGAGCTGGTGTCCGACGGCGACGTCGTCGTCCTCTCCGGCGCCGGCCTCTCCACCGACTCCGGCATTCCCGACTACCGAGGCATGACCGGAACCTTGCGTCGCGGGCACACGCCGATGACCTACCAGACCTTCACCCGCGATCCCCGTGGTCGGCACCGCTACTGGGCGCGCAGCTTCGTCGGCTGGCGGCAGATCCGCGGCGCGCAGCCGAACGCCGGGCACCGGGCCGTCGGCGACCTCCAGGCCGCCGGGCACGTCGGCGGGCTGATCACCCAGAACGTGGACGGGTTGCACCAGGCGGGCGGCGCCCGGGACGTCGTCGAGCTGCACGGCGGCCTCGACCGCACCGTCTGCCTGAACTGCGGGGACGTCGCCTCTCGCGCCTGCCTGGACGAGCGGCTGCGGGAGGCCAACCCCACCTTCGGCCCGCGCACCGACGAGGTGAATCCCGACGGCGACGCGGAGCTGCCCGACGCCGTCCTCGACGGATTCGTCATGGTGGGTTGCCTGGTCTGCGGGGAGGACGCGCTCAAGCCCGACGTCGTCTTCTTCGGCGAGACCGTTCCTCGGGACCGCGTGGACCACTGCTTCGACCTGGTCGACGCCGCCGGGAGCCTGCTCGTGCTCGGCTCGTCCCTGACGGTCATGAGCGGTTACCGGTTCGTGCTGCGCGCCGCGAAGCTCGGCATCCCGGTCGCCATCGTCAACGCGGGCCCCACGCGCGGGGACGCAA
>JALYMU010000144.1 GCA_030773595.1 Actinomycetota bacterium
TGAAGTTGCCCGGCACGGAGAAGGTCCGGTCGTAGGACTCACTGCCGACCGGCATCCGGTCCACGGCGAGGCCCGACGCCGGGGTGACATCCCCGCTCGTCGTCAGCGACACCTGGATCGGCCCGTACGCGGGCTGACCCTCGACGGTGCTGATGAAGCCGTCGCCGTCCTCGTCTTCGCGCATCGTCGGGCACTCGTGGCGGGCGTCCTCGCCGAAGTGGATGTGCTGGGCGTGCGGCATGCCCTCGAGCAGGCCGTTGCTGTCGATCATGACGTGCAGCTCGTCGCCGTTGACCATGACCTTCGCGGTGCCACTGGCACCTGAGCCGTTGAGCTCGCCGAGCTGGGTCACGTAGGTGTGGCCGTTCTCCTCGGCCGCGGCAGGCGTCGTCGTGGCGAACACGAGCGGCAGAGCGAGGGCGGCCGTAGCCGCGAGTACCTTGCGCATGCAGAACTCCGTTTCCGGTCTCGCCGTCCTTCCAGGACGGGGAGGGCGATGTGCGCCGGACGGACGGTCAGCGAGGATGCGTTCGTGTGGAGACGGCTGATAGGGAGCGATGACCCCGAGCGGCGACACTTGGCTGTGCGTAGTCGGATCATGACCCATAGCGACAAAAGGTGCAATGGTGCGATCGGATCACTCGCGCGTGCCCTCAGCTCAGCGGCACGATCTCGGGTGACCCGAGCCGCGCGGCGTCCGCGGACGCGTCGTCGGGCTGCTGCTGGGACTCCCGCTCCGCCGCGACCCGCTTGAGGTAGTGCTCCACCTCCCGAGTGGTCTGCTGCTCGCTCCAGCCGAGCACGCGACCCATCAGCTCCGCCGCGACCGGCGCTGCGCGCACGCCGCGGTCGAACGTCTCGATCGAGATGCGGGTACGCCGGGCCAGCACGTCATCGAGGTGGCGCGCGCCCTCGTGTGAGGCGGCGTAGACCACCTCCGCCCTGAGGTAGTCCTCCGCGCCGTCGAGGGGGTCACCGAGAGAGCGGTCCTGCTCCACCAGCGCGAGGACCTCGTGGACCAGCGTGCCGTAGCGGCTGAGCAGGTGTTCGATGCGCGCGACATGCAGTCCTGTACGTTCGGCGGTGCGGTGCTTCTGGTTCTCCGCCGCCGTGAAGCCTTCCGCCCCCACCAGTGGCACCCGGTCGGTGCACGACTCCGGCACCTTGCCGTCGAGGCCGTGCACCGCTGCATCGACGGCGTCCTTGGCCATCACGCGGTACGTCGTGTACTTGCCGCCGGCCACCACCACGAGCCCCGGCGCGGCGTGCGCGACCGTGTGCTCACGGGAGAGCTTCGACGTGACCGCCGACTCGCCCGCGAGGAGCGGTCGCAGCCCGGCGTACACGCCCTCGACGTCCTCGCGGGTGAGCGGTGTGACGAGCACCTCGTTGACGTGCTCGAGCAGGTAGTCGATGTCGTTGCTGGACGCGGCCGGATGGGCCTTGTCGAGGCTCCAGTCGGTGTCGGTGGTGCCGACGATCCAGTGCCGGCCCCACGGGATCACGAACAGCACGCTCGTCGGGGTGCGGAGGATGAGCCCGGTGGAGGAGTGGATCCTGTCGCGCGGCACGACGAGGTGGATGCCCTTGGACGCGCGCACGTGGAACTGCCCGCGCTCACCGACGAGGGCCTGCGTGTCGTCGGTCCAGACCCCCGTGGCATTGACGACCTGCTTGGCCCGCACGAACAGGCGACGGCTGTGCTCGAGGTCCTGGACCTCCGCCCCGGTGACGCGCTCGCCCTCGCGCAGGAAGCCGGTGACGCGGGCGCGCGAGGCGCACAGCGCGCCGTACGCCGCGGCGGTGCGGGCCACGAACATCGTGTGCCGGGCGTCGTCGACCTGGGCGTCGTAGTACTGGATCGCGCCGACCAGCGCGTCCTTGCGCAGTGACGGGCACTCCTGCAGCGCCTGCCGGCGGGACAGGTGCCGGTGGTGCGGCAGGCCGCGGCCGTACCGGCTGCCCGCGCTCATCACGTCGTACAGCGCGACGCCAGCGCCGGCGTAGAGGCGCTCCCACCCACGGTGCTGCAGCGGGTAGAGGAAGGGCACCGGCCGCACGAGATGGGGGGCGAGGCGCTGCACGAGCAGGCCACGCTCCCGCAGCGCCTCCTTGACCAGGGCGAAGTCGAGCATCTCCAGGTAGCGCAGGCCGCCGTGGATTAGCTTGCTCGACCGGCTCGACGTGCCGGAGGCCCAGTCCCGCGCCTCGACGAGGCCGACCCGCAGGCCGCGCGTCACCGCGTCGAGCGCGCACCCGGTGCCGACGACGCCGCCTCCCACGACGAGGACGTCGAGCTCCTCACCGCTGCCCATCCGTGCGAGCGCGTCGTCGCGTGCCTGCGGTGAGAGTGCACCGGCCTGCATGTCGCTCCTTTCCGGGGTCTGCGGACGGCCGGCCAGATGGCCG
>JALYMU010000145.1 GCA_030773595.1 Actinomycetota bacterium
CGGTCGAGCTGGACGACACGGGTGGGTCCCGAGCGGGCGGGGGTGGAGAGTCGCCGATCCTCCTCGACGTCCCCGGTCCCGGTGACGGCAACGGGCAGTTCCTGCTCTACGTCGCGGAGGACGGCACGCTCACCTGGCACCTGCCGGACGACGTGGGGCACTCGGTCGACGATGTCACGACGCGTGCCGGTGAGCGGCGGAGCTACACGATCCCGCGGCAGGTCGTGCCGGGCGAGTCCGCCGACGGCCAGCGCGGTCTCGTCGGCGCCATCGGGCGGAAGCTCTTCAAGGTCCTCGTCTTCCCGCTCATCGACCCGCTGCTCGGCGCGGTCGGCGACTACTTCGCCGGGCGCTGGGAGGAAGCGAACCGGCGAAACCTGCTGCGCACGCTCGACGTTCCCGGCTACCGCTCGCGCGACGCCCGTGCGCTCACCGCGGGCGACTGGCCGCGGCTCGCGGCCGGTCCCGCGCTGCTGTTCGTGCACGGCACGGCCAGCCAGTGCCACAGCGGCTTCCAGCGCATACCGGAAGACACGATGACCGCGCTGCAGGAGCGCTACGAGGGGCGGGTATTGGGCTTCGACCACTTCACGGTCTCGCAGACCCCGACAGAGAACGCGCGCTGGCTCGGCCAGCAGCTTCCTGCCGGCGCCGGGTTGCAGGTCGACGTCATTGCGCACTCCCGAGGTGGTCTCGTCAGCCGCGTGCTCTGCGAGCACGCCGACGAGGTCGGCCTCGCCGGCAAGCTCGCCGTACGCCGTCTGGTCATGGTCGCGACGCCGAACGCCGGCACAGTGCTCGCCGACCGCGACCGGCTTGAGCACCTGCTCAACCGCCTGACGAACCTGGTGCAACTGATCCCCGACAATCCCGTCACCGAGACGATCGACATCGTGCTCGTCGTGCTCAAGCAGCTCGCGGTCGGCGCATTCGGCGGGCTCGAGGGAATCATGTCGATGAACCCCCAGGGCGATTACCTGCGCGAGTTCCTCAACCGCCCCGGCAAGCCGCCGCCGACGGCCCGGTACTTCGCGGTTGCTGCGGAGTTCGAGCCGCCGAAAGGGTCATCCCTGCTGCGCATCGCGCGCGACGGCGTCACGGACGTCGTGTTCCAGCGGACGAAGAACGACCTCGTCGTACCCACCGAGGGCGTCTACACGGTGAGCGGAGCGGCCGGGTTCCCCATCGCAGAGCCGCTCGTCTTCGAGTCTCATCTGGGCATCGACCACAGCAGCTTCTGGGACTGTCCGGACTTCACGTCCCGACTGGATCAATGGCTGGCTGCCGCGACGCCGTGAGACACCGTCGGGCGGGCAGCGTCGACCCCGTCACTCGGTCCGCTGCTCCAGCTCGCCGTTTCCCAGCAGTCAGCCGAGCACAGCGAGGTATGCACCGGCGAGCACGCCGCCCCGAGCTGCGACAGGAAGATCGCCGACGGCATGACGAGGACGAGAAGGGCCGCGACCGGCGGTGCGACACGGCCAGCTCGCCAGAGCGACACCGCGAGCGCGATGCCGCCGAGGACCCACAGCGCATCGGCCACGGCGGCGATCGCGGCGAAGAGCGACACCGACGCGCTACCTCACCATCCGCTCACGGCCCCGGGTCGAGCTGGATGACCGCCCGGAGCAGAAGTACTCGCTGCTGCTCCGTCGCCCGCAGGCGGAGGTCTGCACGCACTATCCCGGCGCGCCGGAAGACCTCGTGGTCCGACCGACACCGGTGCCCTCGCCCGGTGGCACCTGCGCGAGCTCAGCTACTGAGACCTGATCAGGCACGGGCGCCTGCGCATCGAAGGCGCCCGTGATACCTCCGCGCGTTTCCGACGTGGATGCGCCCATCGTTGTGTCCGGGACTACGAACACGTCGGCGCCAGCGAGTACGCGCGCGAGTCGCTTGGGTGTAGGGGTGTTTGCGCCGCCTCCCCCACGTTGAGGCGTAGAACTGAGTGAACGCCGAACGCCGCCCGCACCGGGAGCAGCGCGAGGACCAGGTCAAGAAGAGTCATCAGCGTCGGCGTGCGTATCCCTGTCGCCAGATCCGCCCTCACTAGAGGTGGCCGCCGGCGCGCCGCGAAGTCGCTGCCAGTACCGAGACTGCGATCGACGGAGGTGTACGACGACGGGCGCGGCGTCTCGGCGCAGCGGGAGGCGGGAGTGGGGACCGCGTCGATACGCGAGCGAGCCGAGGAGCTCGGCGTCACGGCATCAGAGTCGCCGGAAACCGGCCAAAATGCGGATCTCGTTCCGGTGGCCCCCGTCGCATCGTCCTACTCGACGACAGCGGGCCCACCCGAAAGGAGCCCGGCCCCATGCTCGCCAGGGGACCGGCGACCCCTGGCCTACCGGGTGCGTTGCGCCGAGTGCGCCTGCCAGGGCCAGGAGGGCCGGCTCGTCCGCCGTACGAGCGATGCGGTTGCGGCGAGGACTGTCAGCCGGGCGCCTACGAGCACGACGGGCGCCGCGAGTCCGGAGACCACCATCGGCACGGTGTGCACACCATCGTCGTGATGCCCCGCCAGACCCACCACGCCTTCCCCGAACTGGCCAACCGCCACAAACGTCAATCCGGCGAAGAGGGTGAGCCGTGCAATGGTCGCGAGCCGTCCCGACGGGGGGGCACAGACGCGGAGTCCGCCTGCGAGGACGGCGACCACTACGGCCGCGGGATCCAGTGCGCCCCAACGTGTCCCCAGCCCAGGTCCGGAGGGTTGAACGGGATGAGGGCGTAGACGACCCCAATCCCGACCAGGACCGGAACCACGACGGCGGCAGCGAGCGCGGCGGCGCGCGTCAGCGGTGAGCGGCCGCGAAGAGCCGAGCACCGACAGTCGGTGAGGATGATCGACACAATCATGCCCCTCTGTCGTTCCAGACTGCCCTTTCGGTTCACTCGGTGCTTGGAGAGCGACCTCGGAGGGCGATGCGGCAGCATCGGTGGCCGTACGGAGCGCCGCACACCGCGTCGACCTCACCGGACATGAGCGCGTCGATGAACGTGGACAGCAACTGGCGCAACAGTGTCCGTGGCCATGTGAAAGTCCCCGCTGATGGCCACGAGAAGTCCCCATCAGGCTGCTGGCCGAGTGCTTCCAGGTGCTGGGTGGGGTGCCGAAGGTCGTCCTGGCCGACCGGATGGGCGGCCTGAAGGGCGGCGTGGTGGCCGACGTGGTGATCCCGACGCCGGACTACGTCCGCTTCGCCACCCACTACCGGTTCCGGCCGAACTTCTGCCACGCCGAAGACCCGCAGAGCAAGGGGATCGTGGAGAACCTCGTCGGCTACGCCAAGCGCGACCTGATGGTCCCGCTCGCCGCGCTCGGCGAGGGGATCACCGACCTGGACCAGGCGAACGCCGCCGCCGTGGCGTGGTCCGCCGAGGTTGACGCTGGTCGCCGCGCTCGCGCTGGGCCAGGGTGAGGCGCTGGGCCTGACGTGGCACACCGTCGACCTCGACGGCGGCACGCTGACCGTGCGGCAGGCCCTGCAGCGGCAGCTGGGTCGCGGGCTTGTCCTCGTCCCCCCCAAGAGCGCCGCTGGGCGCCGGACCCTTGCATTGCCGCCGCAGCTTTGCGGCATCCTCCGCGCCCACGGCGCTGTTCGGCTAGAGGAGCGGCCGCACGCGGGGTCAGAGTGGGAGGACGACGGCCGCGTGTTTGCGCAGCGGAACGGCCGACCGATCGACCCCCGTGCCAGGCGCGACTGGAAGGCCCTACTGGCGGCCGCCGGGGTTCGCGACGCGCGTCTGCACGACGCCAGGCACACCGCAGCCACGCTGCTGCTCACGCAGGGCGTGGCGCCGCGGGTGGCGATGCAGATCCTCGGTCATTCCCAGATCAGCCTGACGCTCGGCACTTACTCGCACGTCGTGCCCGAACTCGCGACCGACGCCGCGCGACGGGTCGGGGCAGCGCTATGGGGCGAGGTGGCCACCACAGCGGCACGAACCGCAATCCCGGGGTGGCGCCGATGAACAAACGCACAGGTAGGAACGGAGCCGCCTAAGGGAATCGAACCCTTGACCTACGCATTACGAGTGCGTCGCTCTGGCCGACTGAGCTAAGGCGGCGTGGCTCCGCTGCCGCGGCGCCGTCGGGAAGTCTACGACATCGCCGTGCGTCAGCGGCAGCGCGTCCCCTCCGCCGGCACCTTCCCGTCGATCAGGTAGTCGTCGACGACGTCGTCGACGCAGTCGCTGCCACGTTGGTAGGCGGTGTGCCCGTCGCCGTCCCACGTCAGCAGGACACCCGACTCGAGCTGCTCCGCGAGCCCGACCGCCCACTCGTACGGCGTCGCCGGGTCTCGCGTCGTCCCGACCACCAGGATCGGCGCCGCGCCCTTCGCCGGAATCGGGCCGGGCTTGCCCTGCGGGCGCACCGGCCAGCTCGCGCACGCCAGACCGCTCCAGGCGAGGTAGGCCCCGAAGTGCGGCGCGGTCCGCTCGTACTGCTCCGCGAGGCGACGCGCGGAGGCGATGTCGCCGCCGGCCTCGGGCCGGTCTACGCAGTTGACGGCGTAGATGACTTCATTCTGGTTGGTGGTGTAGCGGCCGCTCGGGTCGCGGTCGGTGTAGAGGTCCGCCAGCAGCAGCAGTAGCGAGCCGTCCCCGGCGAAGGCTTGGGTGAGCGCCTGGCGCAGGATCGGCCAGCCCCGCGTCTCGTCGTACAGCGCGGCGACGATGCCGAGGACGGCGAGCCCTTGGGGAAGCTCGCGCTCGCCGTCCCCCCGGAGGGGCGTGGCATCGACATCGGCGAGGAAGCGGTCCACCTGGGCCAGCCCCTCGTCCGGCGTCCCGCGCAGCGGGCAGTCGTCCTGCTCGAGGCAATCGCGGACGAAGGCGTCGAGCGCGACCTCGAAGCCCTCGGCCTGCTCGCGGTTGAAGTCCTCGCTGCGCACTCGCGGGTCCAGCGCGCCGTCGAGCACGAGTCGCCCGACCCGCGACGGGAACAGCCCCGCGTAGGTTGCCCCCAGGAACGTGCCGTAGCTCTTGCCGAGGTAGTGCAGCCGCTCGTCGCCCAGAACGGCCCGCAAGACGTCCATGTCACGTGCGGCGTCCGCCGTACCGACGTGGGGCAGGAGGCGGCCCGAGCGTCGCTCGCAGCCCTCGGCGAGCTCGCGCGCATGCTGGAGCACGGCGCGCTCCTCCGCGGGCGTGTCCGGAGACCCGTCCGCAGCCACGAACTCGTCGAGCTGCTCGTCGTCGAGGCACTCGACCGGCTCGCTCCGCCCGACACCGCGCGGGTCGAAGCCAACGACGTCGAAGCGGTCGCGTACGGCCGAGCCGAGCACATCGGGCGCGCGCCGCACGTAGTCGATGCCCGAGCCGCCGGGACCACCCGGGTTGACCAGCAGGCTGCCGATGCGGTCGTCGCCGTCCTCTGCCGGTAGCCGCGTCACCGCGATGGAGATCTGGTCCGCCGACGGGTCGTCGTAGTCCAGCGGGACCGCCACCTCGGCACACTCGAAGCCGCCGCCGCACGAGGACCAGTCCGGGCTCTGGTCGTAGTAGCGCGCCAGCCCCGGTCGGACGTCGTCCTCGGCCGTTGCCGGGGGCGCCGAAGGGCGGCCCGTCGTCTCCGGCGCGGTCGTGGTTGCCCTGGGCGGGATCGAGTCGCCACGCGCCGAGGAGCCGTTGTCGGTGACGAGACCGCAACCCGCCGTGAGCGATGCGGCGAGCGCCAGCGCGGCGACCCGTCGTACGCCGGATGCCATCAGGGCCGCTCCGTCACGCGCGTGTCCGGCGCCGTCGCGACCTCGCGGGAGTCGTAGGCCTGCCGTGGTGAGCACACGCTGGCCAACGAGCACGAGCATCGACGTCCGCCGTCGTCGAGGCGAACGAGGACCGACTCGGAAGGGACGTTGTGGCCGACGACCGTTCCCGGGCCCTGTGGTGTATCGACCGGCGACCCGGGCTTCGGTGCGCGCTCGGCGTAGTCCTGGTAGAGCGGGTGCTCGTACTTCAGGCAGCACAGCAGCCGCCCGCACGCCCCGGAGATCTTGAGCGGGTTGACCGGCAGGTCCTGGTCCTTGGCCATGCGGACGCTGACCGGCTCGAAGTCCTTGAGGAACGTCGCGCAGCACAGGTCCCGCCCGCACGGGCCGATGCCACCCTGGACCCGGGCCTCGTCGCGGGCGCCGAGCTGGCGCAGCTCGATGCGGGCGTGCACTTCGCGGGCAAGGTCGCGCAGAAGCTGGCGGAAGTCGACGCGGTGCGGCGCGCTGAAGTAGACCGTCGCGACGTTGTCGCGGTCGACGTAGTCGACACCGACCACCTTCATCGGCAGGCCGTGCGCGCGGATGTGCCGTTTGGCGGCGGAGCGGACCTCGGCACGCCGGCGGCGGTTGCGCTCGTCGCGTTCGACGTCCGCGGCGGTGGCGATCCCCGCACACACGGGCACTCCGCCGATGTCGTCGAGGACCTCCTCCGCGGCCCAGACGCACTCGGCGACCTCCGGGCCCGCGTCCGTCGGCACGAGCACCTTGTCCCCCACCCTCGGCGAGTGGGGGCCCGGATCGAGGTAGTACAGGCGGCCGTAGCGCGTGAAGCTGACCGCCATGACCCTCGCCATGCAACGACAGTAACCGGGCGCTGCGGTCCGCGTCGGGTGGACGATGAGGTGATCACTCCGGTGGGGAGGCGGCACGGGCGAAATGGCCGCTCTGAGCCCGCGCGTCCCGCCCGCGGCCGAGGTCAGCCGCTGCGCAGTGAGATGGCCATCGCCTCGACGGCGAGCAGCGGCGCGACGTTGTTCATGATGGCGGTGCGCGCGTCGAGAATCGCGTCGATCCGGCGCACAGTCTGCTCCGGCGTGGACCGCTCGGCGACCCTGGTGATGTCGGCGCGGATCTCGTCGTTGACCAGGCCGACACCTGTCCGGAGCTGGGTCGTGAGCACGTCTCGGTAGAACGATGCGAGGTCCACGAGGGCACGGTCGATCGCGTCGCGCTGGAGGCGCTTGGCCCGGGTCTTCTGGTCCTTCTCCAGCTGGCGGAGCTGGACCGCGGCGCCCGTGGGGGCCCGTCCCTGCGTACCGACGCCGAGGGCCCGCGCGAGCTGCTCGCTCTCGCGGGCGTCGAGCTCTGCGGTCGCCGCCGCGGCATCCTCCACGGCGGCGTCGACGAGGTTGGCGGCCGCGGTCACGCAGTCACCCAGCCGCTCGAGCTGGACCGGGAGGCGAAGGACCTCCCGCCGGCGCAACCGGGAGGCCTCGTCACGCGCCAGCCGACGGGCCCGGCCGATGTGTCCCTGCGATGCCTTGGCGGCGAAGCTCGCCATCGCGGGGTCGACGCCGTCGCGGCGGACGAGGACCTCGGCGACCGCGTCGGGCCGCGGCGTCCGCAGCTCGACCAGACGGCAGCGGGAGCGGATGGTCGGCAGGACGTCGTGTACGGCGGGCGCGCACAGCATCCACACGGTCCGCGCGGCAGGCTCCTCGACCGCCTTGAGCAAGGCGTTGGCGGCCGACTCCGTGAGGCGGTCGGCGTCCTCCATCAGGAAGACCCGCCACCGACCGCCCGCGGGGTGCCTGGCGGCGCGGGCGACGAGAGCCCGGGCGTCGTCCACGCGGATGGACAGGAGTTGGGTCGTGACGACGTCGAGGTCGGCGTGGGTCCCCGCCAGCGCCGTGTGGCAGTCGGCGCACTCGCCGCAGCCCGCGTCCCGGCACAGCAGCGCCGCCGCGAAGGCGCGCGCCGCGGTGGAGCGCCCGGACCCCGGTGGGCCGGTGAAGAGCCAGGCGTGGGTCATGGCGCTCGGCTCAGCATGCGCCGGCACCTCTGCGCTTCCGTGGTCTGCTGCGCCTGGCCCGACGGGCCGGCCGGCCGGCTGGCCTGCGCGCGCCGGGTCCGGAGTCACGGGTGCCCCGGCACCGTGCCCCGCGACGACGGCCGCGGCGGCCTCCGACGCGCGGGCGAGCTGCACGACGACACCCTCCTGGCCGACCAGGTCACGCCAGACGCTCACCGGTGGTCCCACGGCAGCTTCACCGTCACATCGCCGTTGACCTGACCGGCGCCGGGCCGGTCTGCGATGCGGTGGTCGTCCCGCGGCTGGTCGTCCCGCGGCCGGCCCTCGCGCGGCCGGCCGTCACGTCCCGGAATCCTCGGGAGAACAGTCGTCGCGTCCTCGTCGGCAAGCTCCGCGGACCGCTCGTGGCGAACGGCCGGTGTCGGGATGACGACCGTGGCGTCAGCCATCGCGAGCCGGGGCTCCCTCGGGCTCGAGGATGTGCGTGCCGGCGCGGTGGCATTCGGCAGCACGGACGCGAGACGCTCGCGGATCTGCGCGCCGACCACCTCGGGCGGCTGGGTGGCGTCGACGACGAGGTAACGCCGGGGATGGCGCCCGGCGAGGTCGAGGAAGCGCTGCCGGACGCGGTGGTGGAACTCCAGCGGCTCGGCTTCCAGTCGGTCGGCCGGAGTCTCCCCTCGGGACAGGCCGACCTCGGGGGGGATGTCGAGGACCACGGTGAGGTCGGGCACGAGGCCGCGTGTCGCCCAGCGTGAGATGCGCGCGATGTCGTCGGCCGGCAGGTCGCGACCAGCGCCCTGGTAGGCGACCGAGGAGTCGGAGTAGCGGTCGGTCACCACGATCGCGCCACGCTCTAGTGCCGGAGTGATCAGGGTCTGCACATGCTCCGCGCGGTCAGCGGCGTAGAGGAGAGCCTCCGCTCGCGGCGCGATGGAGCCGGTCGCCGGGTCGAGCAGCAGCTCGCGCAGGCGTCGCCCCAAAGGCGTGGCGCCGGGCTCGCGCGTGAGGACGACCTCGTGGCCCTGATCGATGAGCCACTCCTCGAGCAGCCGGACCTGGGTCGACTTCCCTGCTCCCTCCCCGCCCTCGAAGGCGACGAAGTAGCCCCCGGTGACGGACCCGGGGCCGCGCAGCGGCTCGCCGCGGACCGCGGCGAGCAGGTCCGCGACGAGAGGGACACCCCGCCGGTCGTCCATCTGGCGGTAGGAGACGACGCCGAGCGTTAGTGCCAGCAGCGCCGCGAGGACGTAGGTGAGCCCCGCACCGCCGTAGGTGAGGGAGCGAGCCTCGGTGAACTCGAGGGTGTGCCGGCCGATGGCGGCGGCAACCAGCGGTGCCACGGCCAGGACCGCGACGAGGACGATTCGCAGCATGGTCTGCACGAACGCGAACGTGCGCCCGCGCACCTCGTCGGCCACCTCGAGCCCGAGCAGGGTGTAGCCGGTCACCCACGCGACCCCGGCGCACGCGCCGAGGGCAACCGTGAACAGCACGGCCATGACCATGTTCGGGACCAGCCCGAGCAGGCCGAGGAAGACACCCGCGCTGCAGATCGCCAGCCCGAACAGACGCCGCCGGCTGAACCCGCCCACGAGGCGGGGCCCGAGCGCCATGCCCGAGGCCAGGCCGACGAACACGGCCGCGAAGAGCACCGCGTAGCCGGGGTCGCCGGCCTCCAGGTCCCCGACATAGGTGCGCGCCAGGCCCACGACCGCGCCGCCGGCGGCGAAGGCGCCAAGCATGCCCACCACCAGGCCGCGCACGACGGGCGTACGGCTCACGAACCGCCAGCCCTCGACCAGCGTGCGGGTCGTGGACGTCGAGCCGGCGCCTGCGCGCTCGGCTCGGGGGATCGAGCGCAGGGACCGAATCGTGAGCGCGGAGACCAGGAACGTAAAGGCGTCGAACCACAGCGCCAGGTCGACCGGCTTCGCCTCCAGGAACGGCACGGCGTTGTCGAGGATGCCGGTGAGCAGCGAGAGCAAGGCGAAGGCCGCCGCTGCCACCGGGGCGGAGCCGTAGGTCGCCATCAGGCTGAGCTGGTTGGCCGACTCCAGGTTCTCCCGCGGCACGATGTTGGGGACCGACGCCTCCTTGGCGGGGATCCAGAACATCGCGGCGACCTCGATCAGGAACGTCGCTACGAGCAGCCACCAGAGGGTCCCGACGATGGGGATCGAGAGGAACAGCGCGAACCGTGCGAGGTCGGCGACGACCATCGTGGTCCGCCGGTCAAGCCGATCGGCGACCACCCCGGCGAGCGGGCCGAAGATCACGGCTGGTGCCAGCCGGAGGATGTAGACGCCGGCGATCGCGAGGTTGGCTTTGGTGTAGTCGCCGCCGGCGATCGTGGCTGCGAGCGAGGTCAGCGCCAGCAGGCCGAGCCAGTCACCGAAGCTCGACAGCGACAGCGCGATCCACAGCCGCCGGAACTCCGGCACGGCGAGCACGCCACGCACACCCGGGACCGGACGCGGCGACGCGGGCCCATGCGACGGTCCGCCCTCACTCACGCCGACAGGCTACCGGCGGGCACCGACGGTTCCGGCACGCGCGAGCGCCGCCGCCCACCGGCCACGCCAGGCGGCCCAGTGCCACAGCACCGACCGCGACACATCGAGCACCTCGCACCCGAGGCAGCGGTGAGCACGTCCCGACCGCCATCGGTCAGCTCGACGCGCTCGCCTCCGCAGTCGCCGCGGCGGTCTTCCCCGCGGCCTTCTTGCTCGCCGTCTTGGTCGCCGTCTTGGTCGCCGCAGCCTTCGTCGCCGTCTTGGCGGCCGGCTTGCGCGCAGCCCGCTTCTTCGGCGTCGGGTCCTGGGCGCGCTTGTCGGCGAGCATTTCCGCCGCACGGTCCAGGGTCAGGCTGGCGAGGTCATCGCTCTTGCGCAGTGTCGCGTTCGTCTCCCCGTCGGTGACGTAGGGACCGAAGCGGCCCTCCTTGACGACGACGGGCCGCCCGGAGACCGGGTCGGGGCCGAGCTCCTTGAGCGGCGGAGCGGCAGCCTGGCGCCCGCGCTGCTTGGGCTCGGCGTAGATCGCCAGTGCCTCGTCGAGCGTGATCGTGAAGAGCTGCTCCTCGCTGGGCAGCGTGCGGGAGTCGGTGCCCTTCTTCAGGTACGGGCCGAAGCGGCCGTTCTGCGCAGTGATCTCCCCTCCGTCCGAGGGATCCACACCCACGACGCGCGGCAGCTGGAGCAGGCGCAGCGCGTCCTCGAGCGTCACCGAGTCCAGCGACATGGTCTTGAACAGCGACGCCGTGCGCGGCTTCGCCGACTTGGGCGAACCCTCGGGCAGGACCTCGGTGACGTAGGGACCGAAGCGACCGGCCTTCGCCACGATGGTCCGGCCCGTCACGGGGTCCACGCCGAGCTCCCGGTCGCCGCTCGGCGCTGCGAGCAGCTGCTCCGCGCGCTCGAGGGTTAGCTCGTCCGGTGCGAGGTCGTCGGGGACCGACGCGCGCTCGTCGCCGCGCTCGAGGTACGGCCCGAACTTCCCCACCCGCAGCGTGATGCCGTTGCCGATCTCGAAGGTGTTGACCTCGCGGGCGTCGATGTCGCCGAGGTTCTCGACGAGTGCGCGCAGCCCGGCAAGCTCGTCGCCCTGCCCGAAGTAGAACCGGCGCAGCCACTCGACCCGCTCGGCCTGGCCACCGGCGATCCGGTCGAGGTCCTCCTCCATCTCCGCGGTGAAGTCGTAGTCGACCAGCGTGCCGAAGTGCTTCTCCAGCAGCGAGGTCACCGCCACCGCGAGCCACGTCGGGACGAGGGCGCTGCCCTTCTTGAAGACGTATCCCCGGTTGAGAATCGTCTTCAGGATCGAGGCGTAGGTGGAGGGACGGCCGATGCCGCGCTCCTCCAACGCCTTGATCAGCGTCGCCTCGGTGTAGCGCGGCGGGGGCGTGGTGGTGTGCCCCTCGGCGGCCAGCTCGCGGACGTCGACCCGGTCACCGACGACAAGCGGCGGCAGCCGCCGCTGCTCCGCCGAGTCCTCGCCACGGCTCTCACCCTCGTCGCGCCCCTCCTCGTAGGCGGCGAGGAACCCGCGGAAGGTGATCACCGTTCCGGAGACGGAGAACTCCGCATCGCGGTACGGCGAGGCCTCCCCGACCGTGGCCCCGAGCCGGATCGTCGCGGTCTGGCCGCGGGCGTCGGTCATCTGGGAGGCGACGGTGCGCTTCCAGATGAGCTCGTAGAGCGCGAACTCGTCACGGCTGAGCTCCCCCGCGACCTCACCGGGGGTGCGGAAGACGTCCCCCGCCGGCCGGATCGCCTCGTGGGCCTCCTGCGCGTTCTTCACCTTGCGCTCGTAGCGGCGCGGGACGTCGGGGACGTAGTCCGGGCCGTAGAGCTCGCGCGCCTGCGAGCGCGCGGCGCCCAGAGCCGACTCCGACAGCGTGGTGGAGTCGGTACGCATGTAGGTGATGAAGCCGTTCTCGTAGAGCCGCTGCGCCACGCGCATCGTCGTCTCCGAGGAGAAGCGCAGCTTGCGGCTGGCCTCCTGCTGCAGCGTCGAGGTCATGAACGGCGCGGCCGGCGAGCGGCGGTAGGGCCGGTCCTCGACCGAGCGGACCGACACCTCGCGTCCGTCGAGGGCAGCCACGAGGGCCCGCGCCGTCGGCTCGTCCAGGTGCGCCACGCCCGGCGTACGAAGCCTCCCGTCGTCGCCGAAGTCGCGGCCGGAGGCAACGCGCGTGCCGTCGACCGAGACGAGCTTCGCCGTGAAGGAGGCCGCGTGCGGGGGAGAGTCGAACGTGCCCTCGAGGTCCCAGTACGACGCCGGGCGGAACGCCATGCGGTGGCGCTCACGCTCGACGACGAGTCGCGTCGCAACGGACTGCACGCGGCCTGCCGACAGGCCCGCCTTCACCTTGCGCCACAGGACGGGCGAGACCTCATAGCCGTAGAGCCGGTCGAGGATGCGGCGGGTCTCCTGCGCGTCGACGAGGTTCTGGTCCAGCTCGCGGGTGTTCTCGACCGCGCGCCGGATCGCCTCCGGGGTGATCTCGTGGAACACCATGCGGCGCACGGGCACCTTGGGCTTGAGGACCTGCAGGAGGTGCCAGGCGATGGCCTCGCCCTCGCGGTCCTCGTCGGTGGCGAGCAGGAGCTCGTCGGCGTCCTTGAGCAGCTTGCGCAGCTCCGACACCTTCTTCTTCTTGTCCGCGTCGACGACGTAGTAGGGCTCGAAGCCGGCGTCCACGTCGACGGCGAACTTGCCGAACCGGCCCTTCTTCTCCTCGGCCGGCAGCTCGCTCGGCGTGGGCAGGTCGCGGATGTGGCCGACGCTGGCCTCAACCTCGTAGCCGGCGCCGAGGTATCCCTTGATCTTCTTCGCCTTCTGCGGCGACTCCACGATCACGAGACGGCGGCCGCCTGCGGGCGGGGCGGTGGTGTCGGGCACGGTGCTCCTGTTCGGTGCTTGCGGGTGGTCGACCACGGGCGGTGCGGCGGGATGGGCCGGTCGCCCCGCCTGTCAACCCCGTAACCGTAGCCACTGCTCGCGAAGTTCCCTCGGCAGCCGGTCAGCGTAACTCGATGTGGCTGGCCGGACACTGCCTGACGGTCGCCCGCGGCATCCTCCGGCGCCCGTCCTGACGATCGCACCAGCTGAGGCCCTCGCGCCCCGGTGGCCCTCAGTCCACGGGGCGGAGAATGCCGTGGTCGACGAGGCGCACGAGCTCGGGCAGCGCCTTCCGCCGTACGGCGGCCACGTCCGTCTCCAGGATCGCCGCGACCGCGTCGGCGAGCCGGCCGACCGGGAGCTGCCCGTCGCAGGCGCCGACAATCCCGGCGACCTCGGTGCCCACGCGCTCCGCGCGGCGCATGCCGACCTGCTGGCGCAGGACGACCGCCTCGGGGTCCTCGGCCCCGGGCCGGCCGACCTGCTCCAGGACGACGTCCGCCGCCACGGCCAGACGCGCGTCCAGCAGCGCCTCAGCGGGGCGGGCCGAGAGCCACCGGGCCCGCTCCGACCACGCCTGCACATGCGGCCCGAGCGGCTGCTCGACCGCGTGCGACCACTCCTCGATGCACACCCGCGGATCGGCTTCGCCGGTGCGGCGCAGGACCACCCAGCCGAAGCCCACACCCTCCGTGGCATCGGCGTCGAACCGCGTCAACCACTCGTCGTAGAGGCGCACGTGGTCCGGCCCGCGGATCTCCCCGGAGTCGTGCAGCCACAGCGAGGCGTATTCCGCCGGGTCCTGCACCTCACGCTGGACCACCCACGCCTGGCAGCCCGTCGGCAGCCACTGGGCGACACGCTCGCGCCAGTCCTCACCGCGGCGGTGGACCCAGTTCGCCAGGCACTGGAACCAGCCGCCCTCGCTCAGGTGGGACGGCGCGTCGGCGATCAGGCGTCGGCACACGTCGTCGCCCGCCATGCCCGCGTCCCGGTAGGCGTAGCGCCCGACGGGCCCCACGACGAACGGCGGGTTCGAGACGACGAGATCGAAGTGCTGCGCGGCCACCGGCTCGTAGAGCGAGCCCTCGCGCAGGTCGAGCGTGACACCGGACAGCCCCGCGGACAGCGCCGCCATGGCCAGCGCCCGAGGCAGGACGTCGGTCGCGACGACGTGCTCGGCATGAGCGGCGAGGTGCAGCCCCTGCACTCCGCAGCCCGTCCCGATGTCGAGCGCGCGCCCGATCTGCGGGCGCACGGTGATCTCCGCGAGCGTCGTGGATGCCCCTCCGACCCCGACGACGTGGTCGGGCCGCAGCGAGCGCACGGTCCCGTCCAGGCCGGCACCGATGTCCGCGACGACGTAGAAGGACTCGTCGTACGGGCGGACGTCGACGAGGGCGCGCACGTCCGCGCCGTCGACCTCCACGATCCCGGCGCGCCCGACCACGTCCAGAGGCAGCGCCCGCTCGGCGTGCGCTCGGGGAACATCGAGCTGCAGGAGGAACAGCCGCACCAGCGTCTCCAGCGGCGAGCCGCCCGTCGTCGCGCGCCGGGCTGGGACAGTCTCGTGCCGGGCCAGCGCCCCCTGCGCCACGGGCCCGAGGAGCTCGAGCACCCCGTCGGTCGTGTAGCCGGCAGCGACCAGCGCGTCGCGCAGTCGAGCTGTCTCGTCGTCGTCCAAGCGGGTCTCCACCCGGCCATCCTCGCGGGCGGCCGGGACGGGGCGCGCACCGGTGGCCGCCTCGGTGCACGGGGTGCCCCGCGCGGCGGCCTGTGGACGCGCGAAGGGCCCGTGCCCGCCGCAGCGGTGCACGAGCCCCTCGACGGGACGACCGGACCGTCAGGCGTGAACGGCATCCGTCGGGACGTCGTCGGCGACGGCGATGGAACGCCGCTTGGAGACGTAGACGGCGACCACGATGATCGCGGTCGCGATCAGCGCGATCGCCACGCGGGCGAAGTCGTTCTGGCCCGCGCCCAGGGACAGCGTGACCACAGATGGGGCGATGAGCACGGCGACGAGGTTCATGACCTTGATCAGCGGGTTGATGGCGGGACCCGCCGTGTCCTTGAACGGGTCACCGACCGTGTCACCGATCACCGTCGCGGCGTGCGCCTCGGAGCCCTTGCCGCCGTGGTGACCGTCCTCGACCAGCTTCTTCGCGTTGTCCCACGCGCCACCGGAGTTGGCGAGGAAGACGGCCATGAGGGTGCCGGTGGCGATGGCGCCGCCGAGGAAGCCGGCGAGGGCGCCGACGCCGAGGCCGAAGCCGACGGCGATCGGGGCGAGCGCGGCGAGCAGGCCCGGCGTCGCGAGCTCGCGCAGCGAGTCGCGGGTGCAGATGTCGACCACGCGGCCGTACTCCGGCAGCTCGGTGCCGTTCATGATCCCGGGGCGCTCGCGGAACTGGCGGCGAACCTCGAAGATGATCGCGCCGGCCGCGCGGCCCACGGCGCTGATCGCGAGGCCGGAGAAGAGGAACACCACGGAGGAGCCGATGAGGACGCCGACGAGGACGTTCGGGCTCTCGATCACGGTGAGGAAGGACACGAGGCCCTCGGTCTCGACGCCGGCCCCGCGCGTCGCGGAGTTGACCGCGTCGGTGTAGGACCCGAACAGCGCCGCCGCGGCGAGTACGGCGGTCGCGATGGCGATGCCCTTGGTGATGGCCTTCGTCGTGTTGCCGACCGCGTCGAGCTCGGTGAGGATCGCGGCTCCGGTGCCGTGGACGTCGCCGGACATCTCGGCGATGCCCTGCGCGTTGTCCGACACGGGGCCGAAGGTGTCCATCGCGACGATGACACCGACGGTGGTCAGCAGGCCGGTCCCGGCGAGCGCGATGAGGAACAGCGACAGGACCACGCTGCCGCTGCCGAGCAGGAACGCGGCATAGACGGCCGCGCCGATGATGAGGGCGGTGTAGACCGCGGACTCCAGACCGAGTGAGATGCCCGACAGGATGACCGTCGCAGGGCCCGTCAGCGACGTCGTGCCGACGTCCTGGACCGGCCGCTTGTCCGTGCCGGTGAAGTAGCCGGTCAGCCACAGGATGACCGCGGCGAGGACGATCCCGATGAGGACCGCGAGCGTGGCCAGCAGCGCGGGGTTGGACCCGTCGGCGTCGGCCACGACGTCCTGCGGGGCGCCGCTGAGCTCACCGAAGGTCGACGGCAGATAGGCGAACGCGGCGAGCATGCACACGACGCCCGAGACCGCCGCGGAGATGTAGAAGCTGCGGTTGATCGTCGTGAGGCCGCTCTCACCCGCGCGGGGCTTGGTGAGGAAGACACCGAGTACGGCGGTCAGCGCGCCGATCGCCGGGACGATCAGCGGGAAGACCAGGCCCTCGGCGCCGAAGGCGGCCTTGCCGAGGATGAGCGCGGCAACGAGGGTGACGGCGTAGGACTCGAACAGGTCTGCAGCCATGCCGGCGCAGTCGCCGACGTTGTCGCCCACGTTGTCCGCGATCGTCGCGGCGTTGCGCGGGTCGTCCTCGGGGATGTTCTGCTCGACCTTGCCGACCAGGTCGGCGCCGACGTCCGCCGCCTTGGTGAAGATGCCGCCGCCGACACGCATGAACATCGCGAGCAGTGCGGCTCCGAAGCCGAAGCCCTCGAGCACGCTCGGAGCGTCACCCTTGTAGATGAGCACCACGAGCGCCGCGCCGAGCAGCCCCAACCCGACGGTCGCCATGCCGACGGTGCCGCCGGTGCGGAAGGCGATCCGCATGGCGTCGTCGCGTCCGGTCGTGTTGGCCGCCGCCGCCACGCGCATGTTGGCGCGCGTGGCGATCGACATGCCCACGTAGCCGATCGCGGCCGAGGACAGGGCGCCCAGCACGAAGAACAGCGAGCGGCCGATCCGGACGTCGGCGTCGCCGGGAAGGACGAACAGCAGCAGGAACACCGGGACGACAAAGATCGCGAGCGTCCTGAACTGCCGGTTCAGGAACGCGGACGCGCCTTCCTGTACGGCACGCCCGATGGCCTGCATGTTGGGGGTGCCTTCGCTCGCTGCCAGGACCTCGCGGCCGAACACGACCACCATGGCGAGGGCGGCGAGAGCGATCGCCAGGACCACTGCGACGAGGCTGAGATTCCCGCCGGACAGGGAGACGTCCGCGCCGCCTGCGGCGGCGAGGTCAAGCCGGGACATCCGTCCTCCTTGACAAGATGCGTGCGCGGCTAAGCATGCGCGAGGGCAGCCCGCCGCCAGGCGCGACGAAGGCGTCCTGGCAGCGCAACGTCATGCCGGGACCCCGTGGTTGGGGCGGAGTTTACGCACGGGGCCTTGGTGACAACAAACCGCCGCGCGGCGGTCGCGCCCTGTGACCGATGGCCGAGCACGGCGCGGCACGGTGCGGGCGTGGCGCTGGACGTTCCCTCGCGGCGCGAACCGGGCGCACGCAAGCCGCCGGGCAGCCGCCCATACGACCGGATCAGGCCGCGGGCTCCGTGACCGGCCACCGCATGGTCACCACCGCACCGGAGGGTGAGGAGTCCACCTCGACGTCCTCGACCAGGCCCGTGATGACCGCGAGGCCGACCCCTGCGGGGAGTCCCTCCCCGTCCAGGTCGACGTCCTGGGTGAGGGCCTCGAGCATGTCGTCGGAGGTCCCCGCTTGCACGGCTGCACGGTCGGCGACGGCGACGGCGAACGACGGTCCGCCGTCCTCGAGCCGCACGCTCACCGGCTCGCCGGGGCAGTGCCGCCGGTGCAGGTCCACCGCTCTCGAGCAGGCCTCACCCACGGCGAGGCGGACCTCGTCCAGGAGTGCCTCGTCCACGCCCGAGCGGCGGGCGACCGCGGCGGCGACCAGCCGCGCCGTGCGGACGTGCGCCGGCAGCGCGCTGAAGCTGAGCTCGACGGTAGCCATGGACGCCGGCGTCAGTCCGTCGCCGCGATGGCGCCCTCGACGCTGTCGTGGATCGGGAATACCTTGGTCAGGCCGGTGATCCGGAAGATCTTGAGGATGCGCTCCTGGGTGCACACGAGCCGCAGCGACCCGTCGTGGGCGCGGACGCGCTTCAGCCCGCCGACCAGGACGCCGAGGCCGGTGGAGTCGAGGAAGTCCACGCGCTCCATGTCGACGATCAGGTGGTACTGCCCGTCGGCGACAAGGTCGACGAGCTGCTCGCGCAGCTTCGGCGCGGTGTAGACGTCGATCTCACCGCCGACCTCGACGACGGTGCGGTCGCCCTCGGTGCGGGTCGACAGAGACAGGTCCACGAAGTCCTCCACGGCCATACGGCGAAGTCGCGCGCCCGGTCGGTCGCTCTGGGCATTCAACCATCATCGCGCTGCACGGGGTACGACGGTGCGCTGCACGCCGTACGACCACGGCGACCGCACGCGCTGCACCGCGCCCAGCAGACCGGCGTACGCGGTTGCCGGCTCGCCGACGCGTCACGCGCACGCCGACTTGCCCGCCTTGGCAGACTGCACTGTGATGTCCGCCCGCGACGCATCGCCGAGGCCGGCGAGCCGACACCGCACCGAGAGCCTGCTCGCTGCGGTCCTGGCCGCACCGGGACGCGGCGAGCGCGTGACCTTCGTCGAGCACCTCCCGGCACGCGAGGGCCGCACCGCCGCCTGGCCGTCCTGGGCCGAACCCGAGGTCGTGTCCGCCCTGCAGTCGACCGGGGTCACGCTTCCCTGGCAGCACCAGCTCGACGCGGCCGAGCACGCGTGGGCCGGTCGCTCCGTCGTCGTCTCCACGGGCACCGCGTCGGGGAAGTCCGTCGCGTACCTGCTTCCCGCGCTCACCGCGCTGGCCCGGCCGACCGCGGCGAGGGCGCGCCGCGGCGCAACGGTCCTGTACCTCTCCCCGACCAAGGCGCTCTCCCAGGACCAGGTGCGCAAGCTCGCGCGGCTGTCCGTGCGAGGCGTCCGCCCGGCGACCTACGACGGGGACACGCCCGCCGAGGAGCGCGACTGGGTTCGCGAGCACGCGACGTACGTCCTGACCAACCCGGACATGCTGCACCGGTCCGTGCTGCCGGCGCACGGAAGATGGGCGTCGTTCCTGCGATCCCTGCGCTACGTCGTGGTCGACGAGTGCCACACCTATCGCGGGGTGTTCGGGTCGCATGTCGCCGCGGTGCTGCGCCGGCTGCGGCGGGTGTGCGCCCGCTACGGCTCCGAGCCGACGTTCGTGCTGGCGTCCGCGACCGTCGCGGACCCGGCGGTCTCGGCGTCGCGGCTGACCGGTCTCGACGTTCAGGCCGTGACCGAGGACGCGTCGCCGCGTGGGGAGACCGCTCTGGCGTTGTGGGAGCCGCCACTGACGAGCCTGCCCGGCGAGAACGGCGCCCCTGTCCGGCGTACGGCGACCGCGGAGGCGTCCGACCTGCTCGCCGACCTCGTCGTGGCGGGCGCCCGGACGCTCACCTTCGTGCGGTCGCGTCGAGGGGCCGAGGTCGTCGCGATGTCGGCTAAGCGGCTGCTGGCGGAGGTCGACGAAGGGCTGCCCGAGCGCGTTGCGGCCTACCGGGCGGGCTACCTGCCCGAGGACCGGCGGGCGCTGGAGTCGGCGTTGCAGTCCGGCGCCCTGCTCGGGATGGCGACGACCAACGCGCTGGAGCTCGGAGTGGACGTGGCCGGGCTGGACGCCGTGGTCATGGCCGGTTGGCCGGGCACGCGCGCGTCGCTGTGGCAGCAGGCCGGCCGCGCCGGTCGAGCCGGCCAAGGAGCGCTGGCGGTGCTGGTCGCCCGCGACGACCCCCTGGACACCTACCTCGTGCACCACCCGGAGGCGGTCGTCGGGCGGCCGGTCGAGGGGACGGTCTTCGACCCGGCGAATCCCTACGTCCTGGCGCCGCATCTGTGCGCCGCGGCCGCGGAGGTGCCGCTGACCGAGGCCGACGTCGAGGTGTTCGGACCCTCGACACCCGCCCTGCTCGACGACCTCGTGGCGCGCGGACTGCTGCGGCGCCGTCCGGCGGGGTGGTACTGGACGAGCCGGGACCGGGCCTGCGACCTCGCCGACATCCGCGGGACCGGCGCGCCGCCCGTGCGCGTGGCCGAGCTGGGGACCGGTCGGCTCCTCGGCACGGTCGACGCCGCCGCCGCCCACGGCACGGTGCACGAAGGCGCGGTCTACGTCCACCAGGGGCGGACCTACCTCGTGCGCCAGCTGGACCTTGCGGACAGCGTCGCGTGTGTGGAGCCAGCGGAACCGGACTGGACCACCTCCGCGCGAGACATCACCGACATCCGAGTGCTCGAGGAGGAACGCCGGACGTCGTGGGGCGACGCGGAGCTCGTCTTCGGATCGGTCGAGGTCACGAGCCAGGTGGTGTCCTTCCTGCGCCGGCGGCTCGTCACCGGCGAGGTCCTGGGCGAGGAGCGGCTGGACCTGCCGATGCGGCGGCTGCGGACCCGTGCCGTGTGGTGGACCGTCACCGACGGCCAGCTCGTCGCGGCGGGCATCGAGCCGGCGGACGTCGCCGGGGCGGCCCATGCCGCCGAGCATGCCTCGATCGGTCTCCTTCCACTGTTCGCGACCTGTGACCGTTGGGACATCGGAGGTGTGTCGACGGCGCTGCACGCGGACACCGGACGGACAACCGTGTTCGTGCACGACGGCCATCCGGGTGGGGCCGGCTTCGCCGAGCGAGGGTACGGCTGCGCGCGGAGGTGGTTGACCGCGACCCGTGACGCCGTGGCCGCCTGCGCATGCGAGAGCGGCTGCCCGTCGTGCGTGCAGTCGCCCAAGTGCGGCAACGGCAACGAGCCACTGGCCAAGGACGCCGCCGTTCGGCTGCTCGACGTGCTGCTCGCCGGCGCGGTGGACGACGACCTCCCGGGACCTGCTGACACGCCGGCTCCCGCGTCGACGGTCGACAGGACCGGTCAGGAGCCCGGCGAGGGGCGGGACAGGCGCGCGGGTGCGGGGAGATACGCCGGCGCATACGACGACCGTCGGCCCGTGGCCTGAGTCGGCGCGACGCCGCACGGGCACCGACCCGACGGTCCGGCGCTTGACCCGTTGCGCGGCGGGGAAGGAGAGCGCTGGTCGGGTCGAGGACCCTCGAAGGGAGCCACCATGCCCATTCTCGCCGTGCTGTTGATCGCGGTCGCTGTCGTCGTGACCGTCGGCATCCTGCTGGAGGCGACGCAGGCGGCGCCGCTCGACGTCTGGGGCATCTCCCTTCCGACGACCGCCTCCGGCGTCTTCCTCCTCGGTGCCGGCACCATGCTGGTGTTCCTCCTGGGTCTCGGCCTGCTGATCCGGTCGACGAAGAAGGCACGCGCCCGGCGCGCCGAGGTCAAGGCCCTGCAGCGGGAGCGTGTGCACGCCGTGAGCCAGCTCGAGCGCGAGAAGGCCGAGCTCGAGGAGCAACTGCGGATCGAGCGCGAGCAGAAGGCCCACGGCGGCTCCGCCGGCTCGGTCGGTGCGGTCGCCGCCGACCGCTACCAGGGGCAGGCGCCGGACCGTCCCGCAGGCACCGCTCGGACGGGAGAGCACGTCGACCTCACTCAGACCGAGTACCAGAACCAGCGCCGCTGACCCGAGTCGTCCGGGGTCCTGGGGCGTCGTCGCCGCGAGTGCGGGCGCGCGACGCCCCGGGGTGACCGACGTCCACGGGCGAGCGACGCCCCGGTGACCGACGTCCCCACCCCTCAACCTCCCTCCGGGCGGACGGGCCCCGCCCGAGCACGCGCCCTGGCGGCCGGCACGGCGAGCCGGTCACCGGCCAGGGGGGCCCTCACCTCGACGTCGACGACCTGGCCGGTCACCCGGCACGACATGAGACGCCCGCCCGCCGTTCCGGCGACCCGAGCGGCGTGCACGCAGGCCGCTGCTGTCCCCTCGTGCAGGGTCGAGGCCGCGGACAGAGCCGCCAGGTCGGCGGCGGACTCTGCCCGATGCCGCGCAACGACCGCGCCGGCATAGCCGAGCAGAGCGGTGGCCGCGGCGATCATCACGGCGGCCACGGTCAGCACCCACGCCGTCGCCGAACCCGTCTGGTCCGCGCTGCCCGGTGGCGTGGGCACGATCACGCGGAGTCGCGGGCGGTGCCGACGCCGCAGCGACCCGGGCTGCTCGGCGTCGGACCCCTTCGACGACGGGTGAGCGGCGGCGGGATCACCGGTCGCCGAACCGGCGGCCTTCATCCGGCAGCACCCGTCGTCGCGCCTGGTTCCGCCACGACCTCGGCGCGCGCGCCGAGCCGCAGGGCGGTCAGCCCGCGCACCGCGCGAGGGCCCGGGACGTCGGCCCGGACGCTCACCGACACGACGCCACCCACGACGGCAACCGACACGTCGGCGTCTCGTGGCGCGGCTCGACGCGCCGCATCGACGGCGACCGCGGTCGGCTCCCCACGTGCGGCCGCTCGGGCAGCGACGCGAGCTGCATCGATGCAGCGCACCTGCGCCGCGCCGACAGCCACGCCCCAGGTGAGCGTGGCGGCAACGGCAACCAGCGCGGGCAGGCACACCGCGAGTTCCGCGGTCGCCGTACCGCACTCGGCGCGACGCCTCAGTCTCGACACGGCGTGCCGCCACCACCACGCCACCCGACGACCGGCCATCCGGCACACGCCCGCGCTCAGAACGCCACGGACAGAGCGCGCTCGAGCAGGTCCCCCAGCATCCGGGTGACCCGGTCGCTCGTCAGGAGCTTGACGAGCACGCCGGCGAAGCCGCACGCCGCCACGGTCCCCACGGCGTACTCCGCCGTCGTCATGCCGGCGTCGTCGCGCCGGAGCCTGTTCAGTGACCCACGCATCTGTTCCTCCAAGCATCCCGCCGGTCTGCACCGGCGCCCGCGACCTGCGGGTCCCTGCAGCCTCGTGGGCCCGGCACGGCACGTAGGGGCGCGCGACCGATGCTGGGGACGACACGACGGGTCGGCACGGCTGTGGATGACCGCGGCCGGACGTGCCGTCGCTGCGGTCGTGCATCCGGCGCCACGAGCACCGCCCCGGCACGACCGCCGGCATCCCCTCGTGCGGCGCGACACCGCCGGGTCAGCCGCCGTCAGCGGAGCACCGAGGTGGCGAGGCCGATCACCGTCGGAACGATCCCGACCACGACGAACGAGGGCAGGAAGCAGAGGCCGACCGGCAAGGTCGCCAGCACACCGACGCGGCGGGCGCGGTCCTGCATGGCGAGCGCCTGACGGCGGCGAGCGTCCTGCGCCGCCCGCGCGAGCAGTTCCGCGGCCGGCGCCCCGGTCCGGGACGCACGTGCGAGCACACGACCCAAGGGCGCCAGCACCGGATCCGCGCACAGTTCGCGCCAGGCGTCGGAGGGGTCCTCGCCGAGACTGCACCGGCGCTGGGCACGCTCGAGCCATGGACCGATCGGCTTCCCGACCGCCTCCGCGACCGCCGCACACGCAGCGAGCGGCGTTGCACCCGCCGCCAGGCATGCGGCAAGAAGGTCGGCCACCAAGGGCAGCGCCGCCTCCGCCTGCGCGCGGTCACGCTCCCCTGACGCCCACATCGAAGAGGACGACCATCGCCGAGCCGCGACGGCCGCGCCGACCGCCGCCGTGAACGACGCCGTAAATGAGCCGCCGAGCACCCAGACGAGGGAGCACGCTC
>JALYMU010000146.1 GCA_030773595.1 Actinomycetota bacterium
GGGAAGCCGCCAACGAAGGCCGTTGCCGAGCACTTCGTCATCAGTGACAGCGCGGCAGCAAAGCGCGTTAGCCGGGCAAGGAAGGCCGGGCTGTTGCCAGAGACGACGCGAGGACGGCCGAGCGGGCGCCGACGCGACCTTCGGAGCCAAGACGGAGAGCAGACCCCGTGAGCGACGGTCGGCGCGGCAGCGTGAAGCAGGCGGCGAATGGCTCCTGGTACTTCGTCGTCGACATCGGCGAGGCCGGGGAGCGCAAGCAGACCAAGCGCCGCGGCTTCCCCACGAAGCGGGGCGCGCAGGCGGAGCTCACCCGAATTCTCAGCTCCCTCGAGCAGCAGAGCTATGTCGCGCCGAAGCGCCAAACACTCGCCGCGTTCCTCACGGAGACGTGGCTGCCGGCGATCGAGCACACGATCAAGCCGTCGACCTTCGAGTCGTACCGGCGCAACATCCGACTGCATGTCGCTGGCCGGCCGATCGGGCGGCGTCAGCTCCAGCAGCTCGAGCCCGCAGACCTGAACGCCTTGTACGCGCTGCTGCTCAGAGGGGACGACGAGCATCGACCGCTGTCGGCGCGCTCGGTGGCGTACATCGCGACGATCCTTCACCGAGCGTTCCGCGACGCGGTGCGGTGGCAAGCGCTCGTGCGTAACCCGGTTGAGGTGTCAGACCCGCCACGGCCCTCAGCCAAGCCAGAGATGCGGACATGGCGTGCCCACGAGCTGGCGGCCTTCTTGGCGGGAACGTCGGAGGACCGGCTGTCAGGAGCGTGGTGGCTGCTCGCGACGACCGGGATGCGTCGCGGAGAGGTCCTCGGACTGCGGTGGAGCGACGTCGACCTCGACGCAGGCTCCCTCCGAATCACGCGCACGTTGATCACGACTGATGTACAACGCAAGGGCGAGCCGGGCATGGCCTGGGGCACTCCAAAGACGGCGAAAGGGCGGCGGACGGTCGCGCTCGACCCGGCAACGGTCAGCGCGCTGCGCCAGCACCGCGCCCGCCAGCTCGAGGAGCGCCTCGCCCTCGGAGCCGGCTACACCGACGAGGACCTCGTCGTGTGCCTCGTCGACGGGCGCCCCCTGCATCCGAAGACGTTGAGCTACTACTTCGAGCGGGAGACCAGACGCCTGGGCCTGCCGCCGATCCGGCTCCACGACCTTCGGCACACGCACGCGACCCTCGCGCTGCAGGCCGGCGTGCATCCGCGCGTCGTCCAGGAGCGGCTGGGCCACGCGAACGTGTCCATCACCCTCGACACGTACTCCCACGTCGACCTCGACATGCAGGCCGCGGCCGCGGCCCGGGTCGCGGCCCTCATGCAAGGAGAAGCGCAATGACGCTGAGCCGGAAAGTGCAGGCAATCCGCGCGGATTGGGCCGCTCGACGAGCGGTACAGGAGAACGAGCATCCGGATCTCGCCGCCGAGCGTGCGGCCCAGAGTTTTGAGCTGGCAGCGATCAAGATCCCGCGGAGTCTCGTCGCGGACGAGTCGGCTCCGGAGTCGCAAGCGAAGATCTACCGCCGAGCCGTGCAGCTCTACCAGACCGTGGTGATGGCTGGTCCCGAAGGGCGGACGCTTGCCTCGCTGCATCTCGGGCAAGCAGACGCAGAGGCGCTGCGGCTGCTCCGCGCGTCCGGCGCGGTCAGCGAGTCCGTCGAGCGCCGCCCTGACAAGGCCGGTCGGATCCGGCAGCTGATCGTCCTCCGAGGCGCTCCCGATGTCGCGTCGTCGTGAGCAGCTTGGCCCCGCCGCTGTGACCACTCGGTGACCATTCCGGCGCTGGAAGCGACTCGGCGGCATCCCCGCAAGCGCTTGACCTGCAGAGACACCGCCGACGACGAGCGGTGGCGGTGGGATTTGAACCCACGGAAGGCTTGCACCTTCACACGCTTTCGAGGCGTGCTCCTTAGGCCGCTCGGACACACCACCATGGGCAATCCTAGCGGACCTCACCCGGCCGCCCGAAGCCGCGAGGCACCGGTCCCAGTTGGCCCGGCACCGGACCGCCGACGCGGTGCGCCTCGAAGAACTCCCGCAGCAGCGCAGCGCACTCCTCACCCCGCACGCCGCCGACCACCTCCGGCCGGTGGTTGAGCCGCCGGTCGCGCACGACGTCCCACAGCGACCCGACGGCCCCCGCCTTCTCGTCGTACGCACCGAACACCAGGCGCTCCACCCGCGACGCCACGATGGCGCCGGCGCACATGGTGCACGGCTCCAGCGTCACGACGAGCGTGCAGCCGGCCAGCCGCCACTCCCCGATGGCAACGGCGGCCTCCCGGATCGCCACGACCTCGGCGTGCGCCGTCGGGTCCCCCCACGCCTCGCGAGCATTGTGGCCGCGCCCGACGACCGCGCCGGCCGAGTCGAGGACCACGCACCCGACCGGCACGTCGCCGGTCGCCAGCGCGATCTGCGCCTCGGACAGCGCGAGCCCCATCGCCTCGGCGTAGCGGGAGCGCAGCACACGCCGAGCGTAGGGGCAGCGCTCAGCGCAGCACGGCGTCCACGGCGGCCTCGAACTGCACCCCGAAGCCGATCCGCGCGGCGACCCGCCCGAGTACCTCGTCGGGGTAGAGGTCGAGGTCGTCGCAGAGGACACCGAGCTCGAGGTCGCTCATGCCGAGGTCCGCGACGATGGCCAGGTCGCCGGCCGGCTGGGGGTCGTCGTCATCGTCCGGCAGAGGTACGCCGAGATGGTCGACCGCGTGCCGCGCGAGCGGCCACTCGTCCGCCGCGGTGGCGTCCGACACGAGCAGCCGCACGGACGTCCCGCGCACGCGCACCACGAGGAAGAAGTCGTCGGCGACGGAGACCAGTGCGAGGGCGCCGGTCTCGGCGGGGAGGTGGCTGAGGGAGAGGATGAGCGACGCGAGATCGTCCGTCGCGTGCGGGGGCAGGGGGGCGACCTCCCACCGCCCCTCGTCGCGGTAGGCGACGACCGCGAAGTCGGTCACCGTGTCGTTGGTGAGCATCGCGCCTCCCGAGAGCAGCGGTCCGCCGTACCGTTCCTCAGGCATGGTGACAGAAATCCGGCCGCCGCGGGCAGATGATCTTGCGCATAGCAACCGAGCGAGCGCGCAGCGTAGATCGGCGCGGCGAGTCCCGGCCGGCGGCGGCGACGGGCACTACGGTTCCGTGCCATGCGGATCCACGTCGTCGAGCACCCCCTCGTCTCCCACAAGCTGACCGCACTGCGCGACGAGCGCACGGACTCCCCGACGTTCCGCCGACTCGCGGACGAGCTGGTGACCCTGCTCGCCTACGAGGCCACCCGCGACGTCCGCGTCGAGGCGGCGCACATCACCACGCCCGTCGTCCCGACGACCGGCGTGCGCCTGGCCTCGCCGAAGCCGCTCGTCGTACCCATCCTCCGCGCGGGGCTCGGCATGCTGGACGGGATGGTCCGCCTGCTGCCCACCGCCGAGGTCGGCTTCCTCGGCATGATTCGCGACGAGAGCACGTTGCAGGCCTCGACCTACGCCACCCGGCTGCCCGAGGACCTCTCGCGCCGCCAGTGCTACGTGCTGGACCCGATGCTCGCGACGGGCGGCACGCTCGCGGCGGCGATGCAGTTCCTCCTCGACCGCGGCGCGGACGAGGTCACCGCGATCTGCCTGCTCGCCGCGCCGGAGGGGGTCGCCGCGCTCGAGCGCGCCTTCGGCGAGCGAGCCGGCCTCACCGTCGTCACCGCCGCCCTCGACGAGCGGCTCAACGAGCACGGCTACATCGTCCCCGGCCTCGGCGACGCCGGCGACCGGCTGTACGGCGTCACCGGCTGATCCGCCCACTCGCGTCGCCACGCCGGCACCGTGCGCCGGTGGACCTACCGCCGTACGCCGACGTACCTCCGCGAAGACCCACGGCGCAACACGCATGACGCGGTGTCCGAACCCGGACCGATCACCCCATAAGATCACCAACCGATCGGGGGACCCCCGCGTGGAGGAGGACGACGTTGATCCAGCCGTCGCGGCTCGCCGCCCCGATGCTGGAGGCGTTGAGCACGTCTGCCGCTCCCACCGCCGTCGTCGCCGCCGGCCAGTTGCAGTGGGCCAACCCGGCGTGCGCGACGCTCCTCGGAGCGCACCTGCACGACCTTGCGGGGCAGGCCGTGGAGCGCTTCGTCCTGGCCGAGGAGACCGCCGCGGTCGCCGAGTCCCTTCGCAGCGCGAGCGGCGGGGAGTCCGTGGAATCGGTCCACCGGGTCGTCCGGCCGGACGGCGAGGTTCGCTGGGTCAGCGCCGTCATGACCCCGCTCCGCGGGCTCGACACGGGCAGCGGCGTCCTGCTCCAGCTTGCCGACCTCACAGCCGAGCGCCACGCGCAGCGGGAGCTGCGGCACGCGGCCACACACGACGCACTCACCGGCCTCCCCAACCGGCTGCTGTTCACCGAGCACCTCGACCAGGAGCTGCGGCGCCTGCGCCGCCATCCCAACAGCGGTGTCGCGGTGCTGTTCATCGACCTCGACCGGTTCAAGCACGTGAACGACACCTACGGGCACGCGGCCGGTGATGAGCTGCTGGTCAGCGTGGCACGCCGGCTGCGCGCGGCGGTCCGCCCGCAGGACGTGGTCTCCCGCCTGGCGGGTGACGAGTTCGCGGTTCTCCTGGAGGACGTCTGCGCCGGCGAGGTCGCCAGGGACATCGCTCGCCGATGTCTGGCAGCCATCGGCGCGACGCATCCCGTTCAGGGGGAGCAGCTGGCGATGTCCGCGAGCATCGGCATCACGATGACCTCGGGCGAGGAGTGCTCGGCGGAGGAGATCCTGGCCGCGGCCGACGCGGCGATGTACCGCGCGAAGGACAACGGCCGCGGCCGGGCGGAGTACCTCACCGGGCCCGTGACGCACCAGACGCCCCTGGCCGTGCTGGAGCGCGAGCTCGCCCACGCGCTGGAGCGGCGCCAGCTCGAGGTGCACTACCAGCCGATCATCGACCTGCGCACGCGCACCGTCTGCGCTGCGGAGGCGCTGCTGCGCTGGCGACACCCCACCCGTGGTCTGATGACTGCCGCCACGTTCGTCCCACTCGCCGAGGACGCCGGGCTCATCCCCGGGATCGGGGACTGGGTGACTGATGTCGTCTGCGCCGACCTGCACCGCTGGGACTCCACCGGCTTCGTCCTCGGCTGCGTCTACGTCAACGTCTCCGCCCAACAGGTGTCCCGATCCCTCGTCGACAACGTCGCCGCGTGCCTCGAGCGGCACGACGTCGACGCGGCCCGGCTCCGGCTGGAGATCACCGAGTCCGAGCTGATGAGCGCCAGCGCCACCCTCGAGCACCTCGACGCGCTGCACCGGTTGGGCTGCAGCCTCGTGGTCGACGACTTCGGCACGGGCTACTCGTCGCTGTCCCGCCTGATCGACCTGCCCATCGACGTGGTCAAGATCGACCGATCGTTCATCTCCGGTGTGGGCCTGGACCCGCGGCCCACGGCGGTCGTCTCGGCGGCGATCCTGCTCGCCCACGACCTCCGCCAGGGAGTGGTCGCCGAGGGAGTGGAGACCGACGAGCAACGCCGCTGGCTGCTCGAGGCCGGATGCACCTACGCGCAGGGCTTCGGGATCGCGCCCCCCGTGCCGGCGAGCGACCTGCCCTTCACCGCGAGCCGCTACTGACGCTCGCGGTGGCGCTGTCCACGAGCGTCATCCATGTCCCCGCCGGGACCGGCAACGTCATCACGTCGCGGCGCGGCCGCGCGCCACCAGCGCCGCACCGGCGGCGACGGCCGACAGCGCCGCCGCCCGTCGTACGGCGGTCCGCCGGCGCCCGTGCCACCCGCCGTGCACCCGTCCGTTCGCCGGCTCCGGCCGGAACAGGATCCCATCCGATGGAGCGGTTACCTCGCTGTGGTCGAGGTGCATGCGGTGGACGTAGCGGGCGAGCGTGCGCTCGGTCAGACCGGGGAGAACCTTGGCCTGCATCACCATGGCGCGAGCGGCCGGACCGACGATCACCTCACGACGCGGCCGGCGCACCAGGCGCACGATCGTCCGGGCCACGCGCTCGGGCGCGTAGACCGGAGGCATCGCGACGATCCGCCGCCCGGTGTAGTTCGCGGCGTTCTGGAAGATGGGCGTGTCCATCGTCGCCGGAAGCACCGTGCAGACGCGTACGGACCGGTGCCCCGACAGCCGCATCTCCTGGCGGATGCTCGCGCTCATCGCGCGGACCGCGAACTTCGAAATGTCATAGGCGTGCGCGTAGGGCGTCGGGACGGCTCCCACGACCGAGGACACATTGACGAGCACGCCGCGGTCGGCGCGTTTGAGGTGCGGCAGCGCGGCCCGCGCGCCGTGGACGTAGCCCATGACGTTGACGTCGAAGACACGGCGGAAGTCCTCGAGCGGCAGCTGCTCGAACGGCCCCATCGCGACCACCGCCGCGTTGTTCACCCACACGTCTATCCCGCCGAAACGGGCCACCGCGCGGTCGGCCAGCAGCTGCACCGCCGCGGCGTCGCTGACGTCGGTGGGTACGGCGAGAGCCTCGCCCCCCGCCTTGCGGCACTGGCCCGCGACCGCCTCCAGCGCATCGGGGCGTCGGGACGCGAGCACGACCCGCGCCCCCCGCCGGGCGAAATCGAGCGCGGTCGCGCGGCCGATGCCGCTCGACGCGCCGGTGATCACGACGACCTTGTCCTTGACCCGCATGCTGCTCCTTTGATCCGCGCCCCGCGATGGGCGTACCCCGCTTCGTGCCCGGACCGCTCCGGATCAACCGACGCCCCGGCACACGACCGGCGGATCCCCGGACACCGCAGACGTCACGGACAATGAGGTGGTGCTCCTCCCCTCCGTCCCACCACGGCGCCGGGCGCTGCTGCTCCTGGTCGCGGCGGTCGCCCTCACGGCCGTGTGCGCCGGCCTGTTCGCCGCGGTCCGGTCCGGGCGGGCGGCGGGACCGGTGGACCAGGGGACACCAGGTCCGGTCGTGCTGGTGCCCGGGTACGGCGGCGGGACCGCGTCGCTGTCGACGCTGGAGCGGCGGCTTCGCGCGGACGGCCGCCAGGTTCACGTCCTGGTGCTGCCGGAGGAGGGTACGGGCGACCTGCGCGGCGCCGCCCGGGCACTGGACCAGCTCGTCGGCGACCTGGAGGACGCCGGAGCGCCGTCAGTGGACGTCGTCGGGTACAGCGCCGGAGGGGTCACCGCACGCCTGTGGGCGCGCCTCCACGACGGGGCGTCCCGGGCCCGACGCATCGTGACGCTGGGCTCGCCGCACCACGGCACGGACGTCGCCGCGGCGGTCGGTGAGGCGACCGGCGGCTGCGACGTCGCGTGCACCCAGCTCCAGCCGGGGTCCTCGCTGCTCGCGCAGCTGAACCGGGGTGACGAGACGCCCGACGGTCCCGTCTGGGTGTCGGTCTGGACCGACGCGGACGAGACCGTCGTACCCCCGTCCTCGGGACGGCTGCGCGGCGGGGTCGACGTGCGCCTGCAGGACCTGTGCCCCGGGAGCCGCGCCGGACACGGCGACCTCCCCCGCAATCCCGCGGTCATGGGCCTCGTCACCGCCGCCCTCACCGGGCCGTCCGTCCCTGCCCCGGCGCGGGGCGACTGCGAGCGCTACGCCCCCGGCTGACCACTCAGCTGCGCACGTCCTTGGTCTGGAAGTGCGCCCACGACGCGAGCAGGAGCACGCCGACGTAGACCGCCTGCAAGGCGAGCCCGCGGTGGATCTCCCGCCACAGGATCGGGTCGCGGAACACGTCCACGAACGCCAGCCAGTAGTGGGTCGGGAGGTAGGGCCGGACGGTCCCGGCGGCTTCGAGCAGGTCGAGCACCTGGCTCGTGACGAGCACGGCCAGCGCTCCCAGCGTCGCGGCCAGCGGGGAGTCCGTCATTGTCGAGAAGAACAGCGCGAACGCGGCGACCCCGAGCATCGACGCCCCGACGTAGAGCATCGCGACGACGATGCGCAGCACGGCGTCCGTCGTGGACAGCGGCTCGCCGCCGGACAGGGACGGCAGCGGCTCGGTGCCGAAGAGGTTGGTGCCGACGGCGTAGGCGACGACACTCACGATCGTGACGGCCAGCAGGACGTAGACCACGACGGACACAAGCTTGGCCACGAGCAGCCGGGTCCGGCCGACGGGGCGGACGAGCAGGTAGCGCAACGTCCCCTGCTGCGCCTCACCCGCGACGCTGTCCCCGGCGACGACGGCCACCGCGATCGGCAGGAACAACGGCAGCACGATCGCCAGCGCCGCCGCGGGGTACAGGGCGCCGTTGGTCGTGACCTGGGAGAGGAACGCCGGGCCGGTGCCGGGGCGGGGCGCGAGGTCGCTCGTCGCCAGGAACACCGCGACGAGCGTCGGCAGCCCGGCGAGCAGCCCGATGCTGACCCATGTCCGCGGCCGGCGCAGGAGCTGGCGGAGCTCGACGCCGATCATGCGGCGTCCCGCTGGGCGCCGAAGCGGTCGGACCCGGGCTCCGTGACGCCGAGGAAGACGTCCTCGAGCCGGCGCCGCTCGACCACCAGCTCGGTCACGGGGATGCCCTCGCGGACGAGGGTGCGGTTCAGCGCGGCGGGGTCGCTGGACCGGACCACGAGCGTGTCGCCCCTACGATCGTGCACGGAGCCGTGCAACAGTGTCTGGGCGCGGTCGGCCTGAGCCGTCGTGACCAACACCCGTCCCGTCGGCCCGCGCAGCGCGTCGAGTTCGTCCTGCGCGACCAGCCGCCCGCCGGAGACGACTCCGACGCGCGTGCACAGCTCCTCCACCTCGAAGAGCAGGTGCGAGGACAGGAAGACGGTCGTGCCCGCCCGGTTCAGCTCGATCAGCAGGTCGCGAACCTCGCGGATGCCCTGCGGGTCCAGGCCGTTCGTCGGCTCGTCGAGGATGAGCAGCCGCGGCCCCTGCAGGAGCGCTCCCGCCAGCCCCAGCCGCTGCCGCATGCCGAGGGAGTACGCCCGGACCGGCCGGTCGTCGACCGCCGCGAGACCGACGCGCTCCAGCGCCTCGTCGATGCGACGCCGGCGCGTCCGCCGTACGCCGTGCGGGCCCGCGGCGTCCAGCCAGCGCAGCGCCGCCCGCCCCGAGAGGTACGGCGGGAAGGCCGGGCCCTCGACCAGCGCGCCGACGGATGCCAGCACCTCGTTGGCCCGCCGTGGTACTGGCCGGCCGAGGACCTCGATTCCCCCGGACGTGGCGAAGGCGAGCCCGAGCAGCATCCGCACGGTCGTGGTCTTCCCTGACCCGTTGGGCCCGAGGAACCCGTAGCGGTCGCCCTCGCGCACGTCGAGGTCGACCCCGTCGACCGCGGTCACGCGCCCGAAGCGCTTGGTCAGCGCCCGCGTCACGATGGCCGGCTCGCTCACGCGCACTCCTCGTCGTAGGGCATCCACACGCTCACTGGTAGTCCCACTCAGGCGGCTCGGCGACGAGCTGGCGGGCGGCGCCCTCGACGACCGCGCGCGTGACGCTGCCGACGAGGAGGTATGCCCGGTCACCCGCGCGCAAGGTCAGCGTCGTCAGCAGCGAGGACTGCAGCAGGATCCCGCTGCCCCCGCCCTCGATCTCGACCGGGACCGCGCGCGGGTTCTGCAGCCGGTGCTCGAGCCGGTGCACGACGTGCGGCGGGATCGGGACGACCGCGAGGATCGCGTAGCCCGTCCCGTAGCTGCCGGCACCGCCGCCGACCTCGGCCCGCCGGCGCAGTCCGGCGACCGTGTCCGGGAGCACGAACGGCACCTCCCCGGCCAGCTCGCGCGCGTCGAGGCTCTCCACGAGCTCCGTCGCGGCATCCGACGGCGGCCGGAACCGCAGCCGCGCCTCCGCCGGTCGGGCGAGGCGCAGGTCGAGGAACTCGCTCACCACGTCGGGCCGGCTCCGGCCGCGCGCGGTGACCTCGACCCGCAGCGGCAGGCCGGTCCGCGGCTCGACGGCCACCTCGATGCGCTCGACGAGCGTACGGCGGTCGCGCGGCGTCACGGCCAGCGTGACGGCCTCGTGCCCGGCGACGCGCTCGGTGCCGGCGAGGCGGACCTCCTTGGGTCCCGCTCCGCTGAGCAGGCGCCGCCCCAGGGCAGCGGGCAGCATGTCCCCCGGCTGCGGTACCCGCACCGACGGCGAGACGCCCCGCACGATGCGGACCTTGCGCTCGAAGGAGTCCCAGCGCACGCGCCGGCCAGGCTCGACGTAGGTGTCCCGCTCCCCGATCGGCGTCAGGACGTCGACGCGGTGGCGGACCGGCGAGACCCACCAGGCGCGGAGCCTGCTCCGGTCGCCGAGCAGGTCGGCGACCTCGTCCAGCGGCCCCGCGTCCGGCAGCGGCAGCCGACCGGAGGACTCGGCGTACCCCTGGTAGGCGACGTCCTGGCTGCCACGGGCACGTCGTACGAGCTCGGCGACGGAGACATCCGGCGTCGAGGCAGGGACAGCGGCGAGAATACCGGGCAGCGCGACGAGGGCGGCGACGACACCGGCCACGGTCAACCACCTGCGCCGCAGGCCCGGTCTCGACATGTCCTTCACGGTATGCGACGGCGCTCGCTCGGGCAGGCGCGTCCCCTTGTCGAGGACCTCGTCGCGTCGATGGCGACCGCGGGGACGAGCCGTCCGCACGAGGCGGCGGTGACGCCGCAGCTGGAAGACGGGGAGTGGCCGTAGGCGCGTGGCGGAGACGATCGAGGCCCCACCCGGAACGGGTGGGGCCTCGACGGGGGAAGCGGTCAGAGCGCCGTGATCGTCGCCGTGACGTTGGTGTAGTAGAGCTGGGTCAGACCCTCGTAGCCGGAGTCCGTACCGACGATCAGCCACAGCTGGCCCGACGCGTCCGCCTGGACCTCGACGCCGGTCGAGCTGGTCTTGGTGACCTTGACCCACCGTGCGTCGTTGCAGAGCAGGCTGTTGTCGACCGTGCCGAGGACGCCGGCGTTGGCGCCGCCGGCGGACTGGTCTCCCTTGTCGATGTTCATGCGGTAGGTCCGGGAGCTGTCCAGCACGGGCAGGGGGTCCTTGCCGGCCGAGCCGGCCTTGAGGTAGACCGACCCGCCGGGCGAGCCGCCGATCCCGAAGCAGTCCGCGGAGCTGTTGGTCCAGAACGTCACGGAGGTCCGCACCGAGTAGCGCTTGCCGGCGACGATCCCGTCAGTCGGACCGAGCTTGCGCTTGAGGAACATGAACAGGTCGTCGCTGCGGTTGTTGCCCTGGACGGAGAAGGCGTTCCCGCTCGCGGTGCCGGACGGCAGGGCTGCGATGCGCGCGTCGAGGCGCATGTCGAGCGTGTCGGGCGAGTAGTCGGCGAATCCCGCGGTCCACCCCTGGGCGTCGACCGAGAAGTTGTAGGACAAGGTCTTGGCGCTGCAGTCCCGGACCGTGTCCGTGTGGTCGAAGCTCGCGCTGGGCGGCGCCACCGACGACTTCCGGAACGTCATGAGCACGTAGGGCCGCGTGGTGAGCTGCTGCTTCGAGCACGCCGTGCCGGGCGACTGCAGGGCGGTGGAGAAGCCCAGCGAGTAGTCGGTGTAGCGGCGCACCTGGGTCACCGACGCGGTGTAGCCGGTCGTCGGCTTGTCGCCGGCGCTGTAGAGGAAGACCCACTCGGTCGACCAGTCGACCGCAGCAGGCGCGTACCGGCCGAAGTAGGACCGGTAGCTACTTGCCGACAGGAACACGCGACGGGTCGTCGTCGCGGCCGCCGAGGGTAGGGGCGAGTCCGTGAACGTCTCGAACGGGACCACCGTGTAGCTGCTGGCCGTCGCCGCCGCGGATACCGCAGGCGTGGCGGTGAGGCCAAGGAGGGACGCGATCATGGCAAGGATCACCACGAAGGTCGTGCGAAGTCGGGACACCAAAACTCCTTGTCAGCCCGGGCCTCGTTGCCTGGGCGCCGCGAAGCCTAGATCGACTTCGGCAGTGCTCCTCACACGCAGTTGATCACGCAACGTGGCAGCCCGTCGCACGGATGGCGAGCTGTCCACTGGTGTCCGATGCGCCCGATCCGGGTGTAGGCGAACGTCACCGCTCCTCAACGGTTGGTACGGCCGAGACGGCGACGGACGTCGGTGCCTGCGCGTCGAGGGCATCGCATGCGGCCACCGACGGGGGAAGATGTCCCCATGTCAACGAGCGGCTCAGCGAGCACTCCCTCCGGCGCCTACTCCGACGTCCACCGCCGCAGCCTCGAGGACCCGGAGAGGTTCTGGCTCAACGCCGCACGAGACATCGACTGGACCCGCGCCCCCCGGCAGGCGCTCGACGACAGCCGCGCCCCGCTGTACCGCTGGTTCTCTGACGGGGAGCTCAACACGTGGTGGAACGCGGGCAAAGTGCTGCGGGCTATCACCGATGGGCTGACGGCGCCCCGCTCGACGATCGAGGACGCCGCGGTGCTCGACGCGCTGCGACCGCTGCTGCGAGGGACGAGGGAGACGACGTGAGCGACCGCGCCAGGACCGGGGACGAGCATCCGGAGCTGCGCGACCCGTTGCGCAGCCTGGGCGGCATGCACGAGGCGGGGCGGCTCCGGAGAGGAGTCGCGGAGTTCCTCCGGATACCGCTAGTTATGATCGCAGTGTTCGCCTGTGCCGGTCTCGTCGTGGCCTGGGTCGACGTCAACGTCAAGGGTGGCGGGGCTTTGCGCCAGCTGGCGCAGGCGATGGTCCCCGGCGAGGGCGCCATCGACTTCATGTCCGCCGTCGCCACGAGCATCATCACGGTCACGTCCATCACGTTCTCCGTGCTGCTCCTCGCCGTGCAGCAGACCGCGAGCTCCCTCACCGCCGTCGTCTTCGACCAGTTCCTGCGACGCAGGGCGAACCAGCTCTACTTCGGCTTCTTCATCGGCCTGTCCACGTTCTCCTTCATCGTCCTGGGCGCGGCGCGCAAGGACCCTGCACCGGCGTTCGGCGGCGCGATCACGATGATCCTCACGGTCGTCGCGCTGGTCGTCCTGGTGCTCCTGATCCACGGCAGCATCGACCAGATGCGCCCCGCCTCCGTCGTCCGCTCCATCCACGAGCTCGCGCTACGTGCGCGCGAGCGCGAGCTCGTGCTGCTGGGGCGCACCAGAGGGACCCGGCGCACCCCGGAGAACGTGCCCGAGCGGGTTGTCACGGTGCATGACAGCGGGTACGTCGTCTCGCTCGACACCGACCGGCTGGCGGGCGTGGCACGGGCCGCCGGTCCGGACGTGGAGGTGATCGTCGAGGGCCGGCTCGGGGACTACATCATCTACGACGACGTGGTCGTCCGGCTCGCGGGCGTGACCCCGCAGGAGGACCGCTGGGACGCCGACGTGCGGGCTGCGTTCGGCATCGACGACATCCGTGACGTGGACGTCGAGGCGGGCTACGCGACCGACCAGCTCGAGAACATCGCGTGGGCCGCCAGCTCGAGCGCGCAGCAGAGCCCCAACACGGCGATCGCGGCGGTCCGGGCGCTGCGCGACCTGCTGGCCCGGTGGCTCGCCGGAGGCGAGCGGGACCGCTCCTCCCGTGCCGAGCAGCCGGAGGACCTGCCGGTGGTCTACGCCGACGGCGCCGTCCCCCGCGTGCTGCGCTCGATCGCGACCGTCACCGTCGCGTGCGCCGAGTCCCGCCAGCCCCAGACCTGCGCCGAGCTGATGCGCGCGTTCGCCGGGACGGCTCCCCGGGTCCGCGACAACGACCGCGAGGAGTTCGCCCGTGCCGTGCGCAGCGTGCTGCCGAGCGTGATCCAGCACGCGCAGACGCTGGCACTGGACGAGGCCCTGCACGACCTGTTCCGAGTCCTGCGCGAGTGCGGGTACGACGCGGACGCTGTTGCGGAGGTCCGCGGCTCGCTGGAGCTCGCGACCGTTCGGCTCCTGCCGAAGCCCTCGGACGAGCCCGAGGCGGCCCGTCCCCGGTGAGGTCGGCGAGCTGGTTCCGCCCGATGGCGGTGGGGCAGGGATGACACGGACGCCTACGGGGCACCGAGGTAGCAGGCGGTAGGAGGAAGGGGTGCGGCAGACGTGACGGACGCGACGGGAGCGGACTACGCCGGACACGCCGACCACGGGTTGGAGTCCAGCCTTCCCGCGACGGCACCACAGCTCGGTGACATCGTCGAGATCGTCACCGCGGAGCACGACAAGCTCGAGCGGCTGCTCTCGCTCATGGTGTCCCTCGCCGAGGAAGGCGACCACGGCGACCTGGCGAGACGGTGGTTCGGCGTGGTCCGGGAGACCCTCGAGTTCGAGGCGGCGCAGGAGCGCGTCGTGTGGGCGGCGGTCGGCGACGACGGCGAGCTCGGCGTACAGCACGAGCGCCAACGGCAGCTGGTGGAGCTGCTCTCGACGCAGGACGCACTGCTGGACCAGGAGCTCGACGTCGACGAGGTCACTCGGATCGCCCAGTGCGCGAGGGAGCACCTCGCTACCGGGCTGGAGGTGCTTCTCCCGGTCCTGGAGCGGCTTCCGGCGGACGAGCGGCGCGAGCTGGGAGAGGACCTGCGCCAGGTGATGGGATGACGACCGGCCCGCCGGCGCCCCTCGCGGACCTCGTCGAGCGCGCGCGCGGGCTGAGCCGGAGCGGTCGGCGTCGGCTGATCGGTCTGGCGGGTCCGCCCGGGTCGGGCAAGTCCACGCTCGCCGAGCGGCTGGTCGCCGAGCTGGCGCCCGCGGCGGTGGTCGTCCCGATGGACGGCTTCCACCTGGCGGACGTGGAGTTGCGCCGGCTCGGGCGGCGCGACCGCAAGGGCGCTCCGGACACCTTCGACGCCGGAGGGTACGTCGCGCTGCTGCGGCGGCTGCGCTCGGCGGACGAGGACGTGGTCTACGCGCCGCGCTTCGACCGCAGCCTGGAGGAGCCGATCGCGGGGGCACTCGGGGTCCACCGCGACGTACCGCTGGTCGTGACCGAGGGCAACTACCTGCTCCTCGAGACCGGCGCATGGGCCGGCGTGCGCCCCCTGCTCGACGAGGTCTGGTACGTCGAGCCGGACGACGACGTCCGCCGCGAGCGGCTGGTCGCCCGCCACGTGGCGTTCGGCAAGGCTGAGGACGAGGCCCGGGCGTGGGCTCTGGGGACCGACGAGCGCAACGCCACGGTGATCGCGGCCGGCCGGCACCGCGCCGACCTGGTCGTCGTGCCTCCGCGGCTGGGGCCGGTCGCAGCGGGAGCCCTCGGCTCAACCTGACGCCGCGGGGTTCTCGCGGCGTCGTCTACCGTTCCGGTACGCCCACACCGCCGTGCCCTACCCGGAGACCCCGTGACCCCGCTCGATCGCAACGACGCGACAGCACCCAGCGTGGACCTGACGGTCCTCGACGAGATCCAGCACCGCGTCCTGTGGCTGGCCACCCGCATTGTGGACGCCGCGAACCGCGAGCGGCAGACCGGTGACGGGGTGAAGGTCGGCGGGCACCAGGCGTCGAGCGCCTCGCTGGTCACGGCGATGACCGCGCTGTGGTTCGCGCACCTGGACCACGCCGACCGCGTCGCGGTCAAGCCGCACGCGTCGCCGGTCTTCCACGCCATCCAGTACCTCCTCGGCAACCTCGACCGGTCCTACCTTCCGCGGCTGCGCTCGCGCGGCGGACTGCAGTCCTACCCGTCGCGCACCAAGGACCCCGACGAGGTCGACTTCTCCACCGGATCGGTGGGCCTCGGCGCCGCCGCGCCGCTGTTCGCCGCGGTGACCCGACGCTACGTCGACGCGCACTTCGGGCAGCGACCCGCCTCGCGGTTCGTCGCCATCCTCGGTGACGCCGAGCTCGACGAGGGCAACGTGTGGGAGGCCGTCGCCGACCCGGCCACGACGGGGCTGGGCAACGTCATGTGGCTGGTCGACTTCAACCGCCAGTCGCTGGACCGCGTCGTGCCCGGCGTACGGATCAACCAGTGGCGCGGGCAGTTCACCTCCGCCGGGTGGCACGTCGTCGAGGTGAAGTACGGGCGGCGGTTGCAGGCGGCCTACGCACAGCTGGGCGGGCACCACCTGCGCGCGTGGATCGACGCGATGCCGAACGAGCACTACCAGTCGCTGTTCGCCCTGTCCGGCGACGCGCTGCGCAAGCAGTTCCTCGACGGCGCACCACGCGAGGTCGAGGACTTCCTCGCCGGCGTCCCGGACGACGAGCTCGCTCCCCTGGTCACCGACCTCGGCGGCCACGACCTCGACGCGATGCTCGACGCCTACGCGCAGTGCGACGCGGTGACCGACCGGCCGAGCGTCGTCTTCGCCTACACGGTGAAGGGCTGGGGGCTGCCCATCGCGGGGAACCCGCGGAACCACTCGGCACTGCTGTCCGGCGACCAGGTCGACGCCTTGCGCGCGTCCCTGGGGCTGTCGACCGACGACGAGTGGGACAGGATCGCACCGGACACTCCTGCAGGGAGTTGGGTCGATCGGCGGAGACGCGCCCTGACGCGTCCGCCGCGCACGCAGGCGCTGCCGATCACCGTCCCGGCCACGACGAACGTGCGCGCCACCAAGCCGATCTCGACCCAGGAGGTCTTCGGCCGGGTGCTCGTCGACCTCGCCCGCGACGAGCAGGTTGCGCCGTACCTCGTGACGACGGCACCGGACGTCGCCACGTCAACCAACCTCGCCGGGTTCATCAACAAGACAGGGGTGTTCTCCCCCACCGACCAGCGGTCCTGGAATGAGGACCGGATGCTCCGCTGGACCGAGGGACCGTCAGGGCAGCACATCGAGCTCGGCATCTCCGAGATGAACCTGTTCCTGCTGCTCGGCCAGCTCGGGCTGTCATGGGACCTGTCCGCGCAGCCGTTGCTTCCGGTCGGCACGGTGTACGACCCGTTCGTGCTCCGTGGGCTCGACGCCTTCCTCTACGGGACGTACAGCGGTGCACGGTTCGTCGTCGCCGGCACGCCGTCTGGTGTCACCCTCGCTCCCGAGGGTGGTGCGCACCAGTCGACGATCACGGCGTCGGTCGGTGTGGAGCTGCCGGGGGTGACGTTCGTGGAGCCTGCCTACGCCACCGCACTGGACTGGCTGCTGTGCGACGCGCTCGGCCGCATCGCGGGCGGACCGCGCACCGAGGTCACCGCCGCCCCGAGCGAGGACGGCGCCTACTACTTCCGCCTCACGACCCGGCCGCTGGACCAGGAGCCGTTCGAGGCCGCCCGGGCCCGCATCGGTGACGCCGTGCTGCGCCGTCAGGTCCTCGCCGGCGCCTACCGCCTGGTCGACGCCCACGCAGCCCGCCCCGAGCTGCAGCACAGCGGCGCGCCGGTCGTTCACCTCGCTGCCAGCGGCGCCGTCCTCCCGGAGACCCTCGCCGCCGCTGCGGAGCTCGCCGAGGAGGGCATCGCCGCCCACGTCGTCGACGTGACGTCACTGGACCGGCTCTACACGGCATGGCAGCGGACGCTGCGCCAGGGAGTCCGTACCGCGACCGCGCCGAGCGTGCCGGGCGCGCTGCGGACGGCGTTCCCCGACCGCGCGCCGGTCGTGACCGTCCACGACGCCGCCTCCCACGCGATGGCGTGGCTCGGCTCGGCGCTCGGCACGCCATGCGTGCCGCTCGGGGTGGACCAGTTCGGCCAGTCCGGCACCGTGCACGAGCTCTACGAGCTGCACGACCTGCTGCCGGGCAGCATCGTCAACGCCGCGCTCGCCGCGCTGTCGCTGTCGTGACCTGACGGAGCAGTGCTTGCGGCGGGACGGCCGCAGGCAGGTGAAGCCGCTTGGCCTCATGCGCTGGCTCGTACGACTCGTCACACCCCCCGGTGGCGTGGTCCTCGACGATGTGCTCCGGAGCGGCACGACCACGCTCCGCCTCGCTCCGGCCACCACCCGGTGGAAGTTCGGCGAAACAGGACCGGTGCAGGGCTCGCGCATGCCACGATCACGCTCCCTGTCCTGATCGCCCGAGGAGTCCTTCGTGCCGCGCACGCTCTGGTGGGCCGCCGCCACTGCCCTCACCGCGGCGTGCCTGCCCCCAGTGGCCGCCACGGCCGTGACCCCACCGCCGGCGCAGGCCGGTGCCGCGGGCTCCGACGTCCGCGCAGACTTCAACGGGGACGGCTACTCCGACCTCGTCGTGACCGCGCTGCAGAGGACCGTCGGCGGGCATGAGGCCGCCGGAGCCGTCTCCGTCCAGTACGGCGGCCCCGACGGCGTGGCCGGCACGCGAAGCCAGCTCTGGAGCCAGGACTCCCCATGAATTCGGGGCGCCGCGGAGGAGCAGGACCAGTTCGGTTGGGCCCTCGGCAGCGGCGACCTCGACGGTGACGGCTACGACGACCTGGTGATCGGGGTGCACCGCGAGGACGTGGGGGACGGGAAGACACAGCCACAGCCGACGGCCAGCGGCGCCGTCCACGTGATCTACGGCAGCGCGGCGGGCCTCACCGCGGACGGGAGCCTGTTCTTCAACGCCAGGATGATCAACCCCGCCGGCCCATCGGCTCCCCTAGGTGACAACCCGGGTGTCGGGGCGGCGGTCGCGGTGGCCGACTTCACCGAAGACGGCGTCGACGACGTCGCCGTCGGCGCGCGCGGCGGCGGACCGTTCGAGTTTCCCAGCGGGGCCGTCTACCGCGCTGACGGACGCCGGGGCGAGCAGTCACTGGTCTGGCGGCAGGAGGGCCAGGGCGCCGGCTGGCGGGGCGCCTCCGAGGCGGGCGACGGCTTCGGGAGCGCCCTGTCAGCCGGCGACTTCGACGGCGACGGGGTCGCCGACCTCGCAGTCGGTATCCCCGGCGAGAATGACTGGCGCGGCCGCGTCGCCGTGCGCCACAGGAGCGGCGGGCAGGTGTCGTTCTCACGAAGTTCACCGGACATCCCCGGCGACGGGCATGACGACTCCTTCGGCGGGTCACTCGCCGCCGGGGATTTCGACGGCGATCAGCGCGACGACCTGGCGGTCACGGCGGACAGCTTCGGCGACTATCACTCCGCAGGAAGCGCGACAGTGCTGTACGGAACTGCGGACGGGCTCGGCGCCGGTCGTAGTCAGCTGTGGACCCAGGCGACGCCTGGAGTCCCCGGCGCTGCCGAGGACTACGACGCCGGCTTCGAGGGTGGCCAGCCGCCGCGGGCGACGTCGACGCGGACGGCCATGACGACCTGGTCTTGCCTTATCCCGGCGAGACTCTCGGCGCCTTCCGCGCCGGCAAGGACTCGGCGGGGGCCGCGGTGTTGCTGTACGGGAGTCGCAGGGGGCTCACGACATCAGGGTCCCGGATGTTCACGCAGGACACCTCCGGCGTCCCCGGACTTGCGGAGGACTATGCCGCGAGCAGCAGCCGGACGTTCGCCGCCGCGACGCCGGCGAACATCAGCGTGTACACCAGGGTCACCGGCCACATGGGACCACCACCGTCAGCGTCGGTGGCGTTCCAGACCCAGGCGCCGACGAGATAGATGACTGGGAGCGCCGGGACAATGGCCGGAAGCGCTCAGCAGGATCGCCAAGCCCTCACGGCTCCAGGCGAAACCTTCGTTCGTGCTTCCGAACGCGCTCGCGGCCACAGCCGCCACGACGCCGAGGTACAGACCGGCGACAGCCCAGCCACGTGCGCGCATGCGTCCACCGTAGCGACGGCCGGAGTCACGCCGCCCGGCCCGCCTAGGGCCGGACGACGGGCTTGACCGTCGTGTCGTCCCGACGGGCGGCGGTGAGCGCGTCCTCGACCTCGTCGAGCCCGTAGTGCCCCGTCACGAGCGAGTCGAGCTCCACGTCACCCGAGGTGGCGAGCGCGACCGCTGTGGGCCAGGTGTTCGCGTAGCGGAAGGCGCCCATGACGACCAGCTCGCGGTCCTGCACGTACGACAGCGGAAGCGGGATCTCATCCGGTCCCATGCCGACCAGCACGACCCGCCCCGCCCGGGCAACCGTCCGAACGGCGTCGCCTGTGGCGCGCGGGTTACCCGAGCACTCGAGCAGGACGTCGGGCTCCACATCGGCCGCAGCCAACGGCGTCGCCGACACGTCGAGGGCGGTGAGGCCGAGGCGTTCGGCGAGCTGGAGGCGGTGTGCGTTCACATCGGTGACGATCACGTCGAAGGCTCCGTACGCGCGGGCCACCTGCGCGGCGAGCAGCCCGATTGGACCGGCTCCCGTCACCAGCACGCGCGAGCCGGGCGCGACCCCCGCCCGCCGGCAGGCCCAGATCCCCACCGAGAGCGGTTCCAGCAGTGCCGCAGCGTCGTCACTCACCGAGTCCGCGACCGGGTGGACGAACGTCGCCGGCATCACGACGTACTCGCAGAACGCCCCGTCCACCGGCGGGGTGGCGAAGAAGCGCACCTCGGGGCAGAGGTTGTAGCGCCCACCGAGGCACTGCGGGCACGACCGGCACGGCACTCCGGGCTCGACCGAGACGCGTCGCTCCCCGAGCGAGCGGTCGACCTGCGAGCCCAGGCCGACGACTCGCCCGGCGGCCTCGTGCCCGAGAACCAGCGGGGCTCGGACGACGTGGGTGCCGATGCGCCCGTGCTCGTAGTAGTGCACGTCCGAGCCGCACACGCCGACGGCGCTGACCTCGACCAGGACGTCGTCGCCGCCGGGCGTGGGGACCGGCCGGTCCTCCACGCCCACGTCATGGACGCCGCGCAGCACCGCCGACCGCATCGTCCTCACGCGTCCGTGCCCCGCCTCGACGGTTGGACCTGGATCTTGCGGCCCACTCCCGCCTTGAACTGGTCAAGCGCCTTGGGGTAGTCGTCGAGGGCAAGCCGGTCGCTGATCATCACGTCCGGCCGGAGGACGCCCGCGGCGAAGAGGTCCCCCGCGCGTTCAAAGCTGTGCAGAACCGCCATCGACCCGACGATCCGAATCTCCTGGTTGTAGATGCGGTAGGGCTCGAACTTTGCGACGGCCTTCTCATTCGAGACCCCGAACTGCTGGAACGTCCCTCCCGGGGCGACCCGGCCGAGGCCGTCCTCGATTGCGGCGACCACCCCGGTGCAGTCGATGACGACCTCCCACCCGCGCGGACGGTCGAGTTCGTCCGCGCTGGTCACGGCCTGCGTGCAGCCCAGCAGTCGGGCCGTCTCGAGCCGCGATGGGTTGAGGTCCACCATGCTCACCGTGGCTGCACCGGCCCGCTTGGCGAGCTCCATCATCATCAGCCCCATGGTCCCGGCGCCGTAGATGAGGTAGTGGTCGGCCATCGTGGGCGCCAGGACGTCGAAGCCGCGGACGGCGCAGGACAGCGGTTCGATGAGAGCGGCGTCGGCAGTGGACACGTTGTCGGGGAGGAGGAAGCAGTTGCCGACCGGAGCAAGCGCGTACTCCGCCGCCCCCCCGGACGTCGTGACCCCGATGGCGGCCCACTTCTCGCAGAGGTTGCCCCGTCCCCGACGGCAGTAGTGACACTCGCCGCAGAACAGCGACGGGTTCACGGCCACCCGGTCACCGATGGAGTACTCCGTCACGTCCGCGCCGACGGCGACGACGGCGCCGGCGAACTCGTGCCCTGGTACGACGGGGAGGGTCGGCGCGAACTCGCCCTCGAGAATGTGCAGGTCCGTGCCGCAGATGCCGCACCCGGCGACCCCCACGACGACCTCCCGGGGGCCCGGCGTGGGGTCGGGAACGGTTGTGACCTCGACCTCGCCGGGGGCGGTGATGATTGCTGCCTTCACTTGACGGCTCCAAGGGACATGCCGCGGACGAGCTTGTCCTGGGCGGCGAAACCGGCGATGAGCACCGGCAGCGAGACGAGTACGGCGGCGGCACACAGGCGGGCGAGGAACAGTCCCTCGTTGGAGATGAACCCGACGAGGAAGACCGGCGCGGTGCTGGCCCGGACGGCGGTGAGGTTCACGGCGAACATGAACTCGTTCCAGCTGAAGATGAAGCAGATCAGCGAGGTGGCCGCGATGCCGGGAGCGGCGACCGGCCCGACGACGCGGAGCAGCGTCGTCATGAGGCTGGCGCCGTCCACCGACGCCGCCTCGATGATCTCCTTGGGCACCTCGGCGAGGAAGGACTGCATCATCCACACGGCGATCGGCAGGTTGATCGCGGTGTAGAGGATGATCAGTGTCCACACGTTGTCGAGCATCCCGACCTGCTTGACGATCAGGTAGATCGGCAGCAGCGCCGCGATTGCCGGCAGGAATCGCGTGGACAGGAAGAAGAACATCACGTCGGTCCACTTGCGCACCGGGCGGATGGACAGCGCGTAGGCCGCCGGAATCGCCAGCGCGAGCACGAGGATCGTCGAGATGACGCTCGCCATCGCGGAGTTGATGAGCGGCGGGGCGATTCCGCGCTCCAGGAGGGTGCCGTAGTGCTCCAACGTCAAGGGCGCGAAGACGCTCGGTGGATTCGTCGCCGCGTCGGCTTCCGTGTGCAGGGAGGTGAGGAACATCCACCCCACCGGAAGGAAGAACAGAATGGTGATCATCCACGCCAGCGCCCCGAGCAGCGGGCCGCCCACGCGGCGCGGGCCGCGAGCACGGGTTGCCCGTGACGCAGGAGTGACCGCGATGGGAGTTGCGGTCGTCGTCATCGCCGAGCCTCCTCTTTGAAGAGTGACGACACCACGCGCAGCGCGAACGTCGCGAACAGGATCGTGCCGATCACCACGACGACGCCGGCCGCGGCCGCCTCGCCGTACTCGTACTTGCGGAACATCGTGAGGTAGATCTCGTAGGGAAGGTTCGTCGTTGCCGTCCCCGGACCGCCCTGCGTGATGGTGAACACCGCGTCGAAGGTCTGCACCACGTAGATCGTGCCGAGCAGGATGGCCAGCTCGACGTACTGCCGCAGATGGGGGAAGGTGATGAAGCGGAACGTCTGCCACGGCCCCGCACCGTCGACCTTCGAAGCCTCCAGCACCTCGCCCGGCTGGCTCTGCAGACCCGCGAGCAGGATCAACATCATGAACGGCGTCCATTGCCACACGAGGGCTGCGACGACCGCTGCCATCGGCGTGCCGGAGATGTAGTCGATCCTCGGCGCATCGAATCCCAGTGCCAGTCCAATCGCATTGAGCACACCGTTGAACAGCCCGTAGGTGGGGTTGTACAGCGCGTGCTTCCACACGAGTGCGCCCGCGACCGGCATGATGAGGAAGGGCGCGATGAGCAGCGTCCGGGCGAGGCCACGCCCCGGAAACTTCCGGTCCAGCAGCAGGGCCAGCACGAGCCCGATCACCACGGACACCAGCACCACCGAGGCCGTCAGGATGACGGTGTTCAACACCGCCGTCCGCAGCCGCGCGTCGGTGAAGACGGTGGCGTAGTTGGCGAGTCCGACGAAGCTCCGCTCGCCGGGACGCAGGACGTTCCAGCCGAGCGTGGAGATGATCAGGGTCGCCACGAAGGGGAGCTGCGTCACCACGATGGTGAAGATCAGCGCCGGCAGCAGCGGGATACGCCGCCGCCGCTGTTCGGCGCGTTCGCGGCGCTCGGCGTTCACCGCCGCCGCATTGCTGACTAGGGAAGGACGTTCGTCGAGAACTACGGCCATACGGCGCTCCTGGGAGGAGCCGGGGGCCCCGCACTGGGGCCCCCGGCGTAGACGGGCTACTTGCGGTACTTCGCGGCAACCTGTTCGGCGAGGCCCTGGCCTTCGTCGAGCGCCTTGTCCACGGTGTTGCGGCCGGCGATCGCGGCACTCACCTCCTGCGACACCTTCGTGCCGAGGTCGGCGAACTCGGGGATCTGGACGTACTGGACGCCGCTCGTCGGGCGCGGCTGCACGCCGGGGTTCTTCGGATCGGCCTGCTGGATCGCCTTGAGCGTGATGTCACCGAAGGCGGCGGAGGCCTTCTTGTACTCCGGGATCGCGTAGGTCGACTCCCGCTTGCCGGACGGGAGGCGGGACCAGCCGAGCTCCTCACCGACCAGCTTCTCGTACTCCTTGCTCGACGCCCACGACATGAACTTCCATGCGGCGTCGGCCTTCTTCGTCGTCTTCGGCATGGCCCATGCCCAGGCCCAGAGCCACCCGGAGCTCTTCGTCTTCTCCACCGGCGCCAGGGCGTAGCCGACCTTGCCCGCCACCTTCGACACCTTGGGGTCCTCGAGCGACCCGGCCGCCGAGGTCGCGTCGTACCACATCGCCGCATTGCCCTGGCCGAAGGTGTTGAGGCACTCGGTGAACCCTGCCTGTGCCGCGCCGTCCTCACCGTGCTTCCGCACGAGATCGACGTAGAACTTCGTGGCCTGCTTGAACTCCGGCGAGTTGACCTGCGCCTGCCAGTCCTCGGTGAACCAGGTCCCACCGAAGGTGTTGACCACCGTGGTCAGCGGAGCAAAGACCTCACCCCAACCCGGCAGCCCACGCAGGCAGATGCCTGCCATGTCCTTCTCCGACCCGTCGAGCTTCGCCGCGAATTCCGCCACCTGCGTCCACGTCGGCTGCTCGGGCATCGTCAGCCCGGCCTTGTCGAAGACGTCCTTGCGGTACATGAGGAACGACGACTCGCCGTAGAACGGCACGGAGTAGAGCTTGCCGTCCTTGCCGCGGAGCACCTGCACCACGGGATCGAGCAGGTCCTCCGCCTCGAACTTCGTGTCCTTGTTCATGTAGCTGTCGACTTCGTGGAGCCAGCCGTTCTCGGCCCAGATAGCGGACTCATAGGCGCCGATCGTCACGACGTCGTACTGGCCGCCCTGGGTCGCGACGTCCTGCGTCACCTTGTCGCGCAGCTCGTTCTCCGGAAGGATCGTCGTGTTGACCTTGATCCCGGTGTCCTTGGTGAAATGGTCTGCGACGAGCCTGTTGACGTCCTCCATCTGCGGGTTGCCGACCATCAGGACGTTGATGGCGTCGCCGCCGCCGTTGCCTCCACCACCGCCGGCCCCGCCTCCTCCGCCGCCCGCGCCCGCACATCCGGCGAGCAACGCGGTGACGAGTCCCGCGACGACCATCCTGGGCGTCCCTGCTGTGCGAGCCACAAGGCCCTCCTCATCTCGGCTGCCGCTCACATGAGCGCCGGTGCGCTCGATTGGCCCTCCTGCGGCTCAGTCTTTTCCGATGCCGCTTCCCGTGTCAACGCTCGTGTGCCAAAATGTGATGTGCATGCTCGTTTGAGCGGAGGGGATGGCTTTGCCGGCGGGGCAGATGGGACCGGGTGAGCTGGTCACGACCGCAGCGGTCGCGCGGCGCTACTACCTCGACGGCAAGTCGAAGGTCGAGATCGCCGACGAGATGAAGCTGAGCCGGTTCAAGGTCGCGCGCCTGCTGGAGACTGCCCGCGAGACGGGGCTGGTGCGGATCGAGATCGGGTTCCACGGCAGCATCGACGTCGACCGGTCGAGCAGGCTGCAGGACGCCTACGGTCTGCGCCGGGCGGTTGTGGTCGAGGTCCCCGACGACGACACGCCGGCCCTGCGCGCCACCCTCGGCCGATGCGCGGCCGAGCTCCTCACGGAGATGGTCACGCCGGCTGACGTCCTTGGCCTGGCCTATGCACGGTCGGTCGGGGCGATGGCGGGGACGCTGACCCGGCTTCCGTCATGCTCCGTCGTCCAGCTGACCGGTGCACTGTCCAACCCGGAGATGACCGAGAGCTCGATCGAGCTCGTCCATGCGGTGACCAGGATCGCCGGCGGCCCGGCGTACTTCTTCTACGCCCCGATGATCGTGTCCGACGCTTCCACGGCGTCGGCGTTGCGCCAGCAACCCGACGTGGCGCGCGCCATCGCCCACTTCCCCTCGGTCACCAAGGCCGTCGTCGGCATCGGCGGATGGGGCCGGGGCCTGTCCACCGTGTACGACGCGGTGGATGCCCGCGAGCAGCGCCGGCTCGCCCGGCTCGGGGTGGTCGCCGACGTGTCGGGGGCTTTTCTGGACAAGGACGGCGAGCCCGTCACCGCGCCGCTCAGCGAGCGGATGATCGGGGTCACCGCTCGCGACCTCGCGGGAGTTCCCGAGGTCCTGGCGATTGCCTACGGCGTCGAGAAGACACAGGCCGTCCGAGCAGCCCTGCGCAGTCCCCTCGTCGACAGTCTCGTGACACACTCCGCAATGGCTCGTGAACTCCTGACCCTGGCGGAGGGCGACACGGCATGACAACCCCGCGTGTCCTTCCCGCAGCCGTCCTTCCCGCAGCCGTCCTTCCCGACGCCGTCCTTCCCGACGCCGACCGCGAGCTGGAGCTGATCGGCGGCACGGCCAACCGAGGCAAGGTCTTCCTGGTCGGCGGCACCGTGCGGCGCCCGCTCCGGCCCGCGAGCGCAGCCACACATGCCGTGCTGCAGCATCTGGAGCGGATCGGGTTCGACGGGGCTCCGCGCTTCCTCGGCATCGACGAGCACGACCGTGAGGTGCTGTCCTACGTCGAGGGCGACGCCGCGACCGCGCCGGCGGCGCCGTGGGCGCTGAGCGACGAGGCGCTGGTCAGTGTCGGCCGCCTGTTGCGCCGCTACCACGACGCGGTCAAGGGCTTCGACCCGTCGGGACACACGTGGACGCGTCAGGTCCCCGCCATGTTCCGCGGTCCTCTCGTGTGCCACAACGACGCCAATCTCGACAATGTCGTGTTCCGGGACGGCCAGGCCGTGGCGCTCATCGACTTCGATCTCGCCGCGCCGGGTTCCGCGGTGTGGGACGTGGCCCTGGCCGCCCGACTCTGGGCACCGTTGCGCGAGGACCAGGACATTTCCGACGTGCGCAAGGGCCGGGTCCTGGAGCGGTTCCGGACCTTCGTCGACGCCTACGGTCTGACCGGCGCCGACCGCTCGGCCGTCGTGGACGCCGTCCTGCACACCCATGACTGGTGCTACGCCGTCGTCCGGGACGGCGTGGCGGCCGGCCACGCCGGGTTCACCGACTACTGGGGGGCCGCGGCGGCACGTGCCGCGCGCAGTCGCGGCTGGTACGAGCGGTGCGCGGGCCCGTTGCGGGACGCGTTGGCTTGAGGCCGGCGTCGTCGCAAGCGCCCGGAGCCGCGCGGTGGTGGATCAACGGGCGATCCGCGCACCCAATACCGTCTGTAGCCCCTCCGGCGTCTCGGCCACGAGGACGGCTGGACCGGGCTTCGCCTGTGCCGGGACCATGACGTCGTCCCAGCGGACCTCGTAGGGTCCATCCAGTGCTCGGGATGCATCCGCGCTCCCCCAGACGCCAGGAAATCCTTCCCTGACGCAATGTCAGCACGACGTCCGCCGCGGGTCGCAGCGGTTCAGCCTTTTCCGTCCGTGCGGAGCAACCCGGGTCGCCCTCGCCCGTGAGCCCGGCGCAGCAGTCGCCGACGGAGAAGTGCGTCCCGACGACGGTGACGGCGGCGCCGCGGCGGACCCGGAAGGCGCGAATCGGCTCTCCTTCGTCGATGACCTCGCCGATGACCACGCGCTTGCCGTCAACCTCCCGCGCGGCCGGCGCGCCGGGCACGGACAATCCCGGTCCCGCACATGAGCATGACCACCCCGGCGCGGGAACCCACACGCCCAGCGCCGCACAGGACAGGACCAGCACCGCCGTACGACGGACGACGGCTCTAGGACGGGATGCGCGTTCACGTTGACCTCCGGCTCTGCCACGTCGACACGGGCTCGGACGCGGTGGGGCCGCTCGTGGTTCCCGCCGTCATACGCACCATTGCGGAAAATCCCGCCCGAGCAGGGCACGCAGCCGAGCCGCGTCGTCCGCGAGACGCGACCGGAGCTCGTCGCGGACCTGCTCGTCGAGCGGCACGTGTGCCGGCCGCGGCCGGTCCGAGGCCGGTCCCGGATCGACGGGCGGGACGTCGCGGTCCTGCGCCCCCACGAAGCGCAGGACTCCGGCCAGCGTCTGCGCCGTGTCCCGCAGCAGCGCCTCCTGGCTCACGACCGCGATCCGCTCGAGCGGGTAGTGGCCGAGGAAGGGCAGTAGGCGCTCGTGGTAGCGCCCTCGGGCGACGTACTGGCTCGCCGGATCCAGCAGCGCCGTCCCCGCGGGACGGGTCTCGGTTCCCTGGGCGACGTGGTGGTGGTACTGCGAGACCGCGCGGTCGACGGGGTCACGCACCAAATAGACCAGCCGCGCGTCGGGGAGGACGGAGCCCATCCGCGCCGGCGCCTCGGGATGGCTGGGCGAGGTGTAGCCCGGCGAGGCCTCCCCCCGCACCGGCGAGCGGGGGTCGAAGTGCCCGGCGTACCACTCGATGCCGCGTGACCAGTTCCCGGTCATCCACGACGGTCCGGCGGCGCCGGCACGGCGGCCGTCGTCCCGACCGCCGAAGAAGAAGTTCAGCTCCTTCGGCGCGGACATCGAGATGTCCGGCCGCGCGGCGAGCAGGCCGTGCAGCGCCGTGGTGCCGCACTTCATGGCGCCGATCACGACGAACGTCGGGAGCCGGTCCCGGACGTGCGCCGGGACGTGCTGTGCTGATTCGGCGACGTCCACGCGCGGACGGTACCGGGCCGGGCGGGCGGCGCGACGGGCGGCGGGGACGTGACGCCGGTGGGTGGAGAGGCGGCGCCGCCGGTACGTCGGGCACCCGCCGCGCCGGCACCGCGTCTCAGGTCCTGACGGCACCTTGCCCAGCGACCGTGCCCGGGTGTGCGATGTGCCCGTGACTACCTCACCGCTGGAGACCCGGACCGCCACCGACGTGACACTCGACGACGACGCGCTGCGCGAGCGGCTCGCGGCGCTGACGTTGGAGCAGAAGGTACGGGTGCTGACCGGCGCGGACTTCTGGTCCCTGTACCCCGAGCCCGCGGCAGGCCTGCGCCGCCTCGTCGTGTCCGACGGGCCGGCGGGGGTACGCGGCGAGCTCTGGGACGAGCGCAGCCCGTCGGCGAACGTGCCCTCTCCCACGGCCCTCGCCGCGACGTGGGACGAGGAGCGCAACGAGCGGCTCGGCCGGCTGCTCGCGGGTGAGGCACGGCGCAAGGGCGTCGACGTGCTGCTGGCGCCGACCGTGAACCTGCACCGCACGCCGTACGGCGGTCGGCACTTCGAGTGCTTCAGCGAGGACCCACTGCTCACCGCCCGGATCGGGGCGGCCTACGTGCGCGGCCTGCAGAGCGAAGGCGTGGGGGCCACGGTCAAGCACTACGTCGCCAACGACACGGAGACCGAACGCTTCTCCTACGACGCGCGCATCGACGAGCGGACCCTGCGCGAGCTCTACCTCATGCCGTTCGAGGTCATCGTCCGCGACGCGCGCGTGTGGTCGGTCATGGCCGCCTACAACAGCGTCAACGGCACGACGGCGACGGAGAGCCCGTTGATGCGTGACGTGCTCAAGGACGAGTGGGGCTGGGACGGCCTGGTGATGTCGGACTGGTACGCCGGACGCTCCACCGAGGCGGCGGGCAACGCGGCGCTGGACCTGCTCATGCCCGGCCCGACCGGCCCGTGGGGCGACGCGCTGGTCGAGGCCGTCCGCTCCGGCCAGGTCACGGAGTCGACGGTCGACGACAAGGTCCTGCGGCTCCTGCGGCTAGCCGCGCGGGTCGGCGCCCTCGACGGCGTCCCGGCGGCGACCCCGCCCGCGCGGCAGTGGTCGGACGAGGAGATCGCGGCGGAGCTGCGGGCCACCGCCGCGCAGAGCTTCGTCCTCGCCCGCAACGACGACCAGACGCTGCCGTTGGACGCGTCGACGCTCTCGCGGGTCGCGGTTCTCGGCCCGAACGCCGCGGTCGCCCGGACCCTCGGTGGCGGGAGCGCGACCGTGTTCCCGGCGTACACCGTGTCACCGCTGGAGGGGATCCGCGCAGCGCTCGGCGACGGTGTGGAGGTGTCGCACAGCCCGGGCGTACGCGCCCATACACGGCTGTCCGTCCTCTCCCCGGAACTGGTCCACCTCGCGGACGGCTCCGGTGAGGGCGTCGAGATCCGGTTCGTCGGGCCGGGGGGCGAGGTGCTCGGCACCGAGCAGCGGCGCACCGGCGCCTACAACTGGCTGGGTTCCTTCACGCCCGAGGTGCCGATCGGCGCCGTCGACGCGGTGGAGGTGCACGGTGTCCTGCGCGCGGAGGAGGACGGCGAGCACCTGCTCGGCTTCTCCGGTGTCGGCGCGTTCCGGCTGACCGTCGCCGGCGAGCAGGTCCTCGAGACCCGTCTCGAACTCCCTCCGGGAGCGGACCCCGTCGAGGGCATGATGCGTCCTCCGCAGCACGCGCACCCGGTCCAGCTCTCCCGCGGCGACGAGGTGCCGTTCGTGGTGCGCTACGCGGTGGAGTCACCTGCCGGCGCGTCGTTCGACGTCAACGTGGCGAGCTTTCAGGTCAACGTGGAGCCGCCGCACCGCAGCGACGACGAGGAGATCGAGCGCGCGGTTGCCCTCGCCCGGGATGCCGATGTCGCGGTGGTGGTCGTCGGCACGACCGAGGAGGTCGAGAGCGAGGGCTACGACCGGGACTCCCTCGCCCTGCCGGGCCGCCAGGACGAGCTGGTTCGCCGGGTCGCGGAGGCCAACCCCAGGACGGTGGTCGTCGTCAACGCCGGCGCGCCCGTCGTGATGCCGTGGCTGGCCGACGTACCTGCCGTGCTGCTCGTCTGGTTCCCGGGTCAGGAGGCAGGCAACGCGCTGGCCGACGTCCTGCTCGGCCTGGCGGAGCCCGGCGGTCGCCTGCCCACGACGTGGCCGGCCGACGAGAACGCACCGCTCCCGTCGTACCGGCCGGTCGACGGGGTGGTCGACTACTCCGAGCGGCTCGAGATCGGCTACCGCCGCTTCGCGCGTGAGGGCGTCGAGCCGGCGCTGTGGTTCGGGTCCGGACAGGGCTACACGGCATGGGAGTACGTCGATGTGTCCGCGCCGGAGTCGCTCGTCCCGAACGAGGACGCGCCGCTCACCGTCACCGTGCGAAACACTGGTGCACGGCGCGGCCGTGAGGTCGTGCAGGTCTACGCCAGCCGGCCGGCCAGCGCTGTCGAGCGACCCGTGCGGTGGCTTGCCGGCTACGCGCTCGTCGAGGCCGACGCCGGCGAGGAGGCCACGGTGACCGTGACGCTTGCTCCGCGCGCCTTCCAGCACTGGGACACGTCCGAGTCCGGCTGGACCGTGGAGCACGGCAATTTCCGGCTCGACATCGGGCGGTCGGCCGGCGACCTTCTGCTCTCGACGGAGGTCCGCGTCGGTGTCGGTGGCTGACACCGACCCGGCGGCGGGCCGACCCGACGCGCCGCCGTGGCCGGAGGACGTCCTCGCCCGCTGGTACGACGGTCCGGTGCAGCGAGCCGGGCGGACCCACCCGACCGTGGTGCATCCGCTGGCGAGCGACACCCGCGTGGTCGTCGAGCCGGTCGACGCCGACCTCGACACCGAGCTGCTCGAGGGCGGACATCCGCACCTCGGGCGGCTCCGGTCGGCGAGCCCTCGGATGCACGACGGGCCTCTGGTGGTGTTCGTGGACGCGGACGGCGGTGTCGTCCGGTGCCGGCGCAGCGGCTACTTCGCGATGGTCGCGACGTGCGACGCGGTCCGCGCGGAGCTGGTCGGTGCGGGCGCCGCCGCCGGGACGGACGCGCTGCCACTGCGCCGGCGGGCACACGAGGTGGCCGGCGACCCGCTCGCCTCCGGCACCGGCCGGGCCGCTGCCATCGGCGTGTCCGTGGTCCTGACGGTCCCCGGCGAGCAGGGGCGCAGCGCTCTGGTCGGGCGGCGCAGCTCCCGGGTCGCCATCGACCCGGGGATGTGGCACGTCGCCCCGTCCGGGATGCTCGAGCCGTCGCCCGGGGACGCCGTCGCCGCGACGGTCGCGACCGAGCTCGCGGAGGAGGTCGGGGTGCGCCTCGCCCGCGAGGACGTCGCGTCGCGGCTCACCGTGCTCGGACTCGCCCACGACCTGCTCCGCCTGCGCCCAGACCTGTGCGTGCGACTCGACCTGCGCGCCGACGAGGCCCCGCCCACCGGAGCGCTGCCGCGGGACGGTGAGTTCGACGAGATGTCGCAGGTGCTGCTCACACCCGAGGGTCTCGACCACTTCTGGACGCGGCATCCCCCGGGCGCCCTGACACCTGCCGCCGCCGGCGCCCTCGCGCTGACGGAGGTCGGCAACGCCCCGGCACCCGGCGATCCCTGACCTGCCCGGTCACCCGGTGGCTGCACGCCACCACCGCTGCGCCGACACGGCTCCGGCCGCGGCACCTGCGACGGCGACCGCGGCACCGCCGAGGGACCACGACACACCGGCCTGGTCGAGGAGTACGCCGGCCAGCGCCGTCCCGGCCGCGCCACCGGTCGTGTGCGACGTGGACAGCCATGCCTGCGCCTCACCGTTGCGGTCCGGCGCCGTGGTCGCATCGACGAGGCTCTGCTGGATGAGCAGCGCGGGCGCGATGGAGAGGCCGGCGAGGAACAGCAGCGGCAGGAACGCCCACAACGACGGGCGGCCGGCGTGCAGCAGCGGCGACAACGGGGCAAGCCCGGCCGCAAAGACGCCGAGCAGGACCGGGAGATGCCGGCGCTCGACGTGCACGGGGACGTGCCGGGCACCGTAGACGAGCCCGCCAACCGCGCTGCCGCCGGCGATCGCCGTGAACAGCACGCCGATGAGTGACTCGTCGTGGAGCACATCACGCGCCGTGGCGGCGAGCGAGGCGTCGATGCAGCCGAAGCCCACGGCCATCGCGAAGCTCACGGCCAGGGTCGCGACGGCGCCCGGTGTCGCGAGCGCTCCGCGGCCGCCCGCGCGGGCAGACGGCCGAAC
>JALYMU010000147.1 GCA_030773595.1 Actinomycetota bacterium
GCGCTCGACGCCGCGGTGGCGGCCCGGCGGGACGCCGTCGCAGCCGCTCGCGATGCCGTCGCCGAGGACCAGCGTCGGTACGACGAGATGCGCGCGGTGGCGGCAAGGCTGCGCGCGGAGGCGGTGCGACAGACGCGCGCGTCCCTCGGAACGGCGGCGCAAGGCTCCGTCCGGGCGGTCCCGGGCCGCCTGCGTGCACCGGTGTCCGGCGCGGTGACGTCGCCGTACGGGATGCGCGTCCATCCCGTTACCGGCGTCTACAAGCTGCACACGGGCACGGACTTCGCGGGCCCCTGCTCCACGCCTGTCGACGCGGCTCTCGCGGGGACGGTAAGCGAGGTGGGCTACGACGGCGCCTACGGCAACCGTGTCGTGGTGATCCACGGGGTCGTGGACGGTGTATGGCTCGCGACGACCTACAACCACCTGAGTCGCACAGTCGTCCGGCCCGGCGACGCGGTCGCGAACGGCACGACGCTCGGTGTGATCGGCTCGACCGGCTACTCCACCGGCTGCCACCTGCACCTCGAGCTCCTGGTGAACGGCGAGTTCACCGACCCGGAGCCGTGGTTGTGACGGCGTAGTGTCCACGGTAGTCGACGGACGCTACGGGGCCCCGTGACCGGCCCGGCGACGGGGTCGCGCGCCCGGTGACCGGGCTACGAGCCGGTGTTCCGCCACGAGCTGCAAGAGTCGGGCGGAAGGTCGTCGGTGCAGTGGCGGAAGACGACACGGGAGTAGCCACCGGGGCTGAGCGTCGACGTCCTCGAGTTGCCGCAACCGCCGCTGTAGGGGACCTTGCGCGGACTGGACGGCCGCGCCGCCGACGTGCTGTCGGTGAACTGGTACTGGACGTAGACGGGATGCCCGTCACACCGGTCGTCGCCCACGACGAACGCGTTCGACGACGTGTAGTAGGTCCCCCAGCCGCCGACGCTCGTCGCGGTGGCGGTGGCCTCCGCGAGCGACGCCGACGACATCGTGACCGTCACGGCGCACCGCGACCGCCGCGATACGAGCCGCCCGCCGAACCCACATGTCGCCACCGTTTCCCTCGACGCCGCCCCGGCGCGGTGCTCCCCGGCGCCGATCCCACCGGTGCCCGCCAGCGATGTCAAGCCTGCGGGACGCGACGACCGTAGGTTTCTGGAATCATTCCCAGCGAGCGGTTCCTGAGATTTCCACGAATGTGCCGGTTCGCCTCAGATGCTCCACACGACCTCCACATCCGCTTCCCCAGGCACCACGCGCCGGTCCCTACGCTCGGCCCGTGAGCACAGGAGCCGATGACCCGCGACCCCGACGCGTCCTCGTCGTCGAGGACGACCCGACGATCGCCGATGCTCTCGCCGCGCGCCTGCGTGCGGAGGGCTTCGTCGTCGCGGTCTCCTCCGACGGGCGGACGGCACTCGACCTCGCGCGGCGCGAGCTGCCGGACCTCGCGGTCCTCGACGTGATGCTGCCCGGCATCGACGGACTGGAGCTGTGCCGCCGGCTGCAGGCAGAACGCCCCCTCCCGGTGCTCATGCTGACCGCGCGGGACGACGAGACGGACCTGCTCGTCGGGCTCGGTGTCGGCGCCGACGACTACATGACCAAGCCGTTCAGCATGCGCGAGGTCGTCGCACGGGTGAACGCGCTACTGCGTCGGGTGGAGCGCAGCGCCGAGCTGGCCGCCGTGGCCGGGGATCCTGTGCCGGCGCCGTTGCGCGCCGGTGACCTCGTCGTGGACCGCGCGCAGCGCCGGGTACGCCGCGGGCAGCGCGAGGTGCACCTGACCCCGACGGAGTTCGACCTGCTGGCCTGCCTCGCGCAGCGCCCGCGCACGGTGCTCACGCGTGAGCGCCTCCTCGCCGAGGTCTGGGGTTGGAGTGACGCCTCGGGCACCCGGACCGTCGACAGCCACGTCAAGGCGCTGCGTCGCAAGCTCGGAGCCGACCTCATCCGCACCGTGCACGGCGTCGGCTACGCGCTCGAGGCGTCATGAGGGACCTCCGTCCGTTGGACCCCCTGCGCTCGATCAAGGTCAAGCTCGGCGTGCTCGTGGCGGCGAGCGTGGCCGCCAGCGCGGGGGTGCTCTTCTACGGACTCGCGTTGCGGGGGTGGCTGCCCCGCTACACCATCCCGGTGTCGGTCCTCGTCGCCCTTGCCGTGACGCAGGTGCTCGCGCACGGCATGACCAGCCCTTTGCGCGAGCTCACGTCCGCGGCCAGGGCGATGGCGCGCGGCGACTACAGCCGCCGCGTCCGGGCGTCGAGCCGGGACGAGGTGGGCGAGGCGGCGCGTGCCTTCAACCGCATGGCGGAGGACCTCGCCGGTGTCGACCGCCAGCGTCGTGAGCTGGTCGCCAACGTCAGCCACGAGCTGCGGACGCCCATCTCGGCGCTGCGCGCGGTCCTCGAGAACGTCGTCGACGGGGTCACCCCGGCCGACGCGGCCACCTTGCGCGCCGCACTCGAGCAGACGGATCGTCTCGGCCGACTTGTGGAGGAGCTGCTCGACCTGTCCCGCGTCGAGGGCGGTGTGCCCCTCGACCGGCGCCCTGTGGTGCTCGGGGACCTCGTCGCCGCCGCCGTGCGGGAGGCGCAGATGACCCGTCGACCGGTGTCCTGGGAGGTGGACATCGTGCCGCCGAACCTCACCGTGTGCGCGGACCGGGAACGCCTCCACCAGGTCATCGCCAACCTCCTCGACAACGCCTCCCGGCACAGTCCCGAGGGCGGGACGGTGACGGTGCGCGCCGGGCGCGTCGCGGACAGCGTCCGGATCGAGGTTCTCGACGAGGGGCCCGGGATCCCGGCTGCCGAGAGGTCTCGCGTCTTCGATCGCTTCCACCGGGGCGTGGCGACCGACGCTTCCTCGCGCGAGGGAATCTCCTCCGGCGGGACGGGCCTCGGGCTCGCCATCGTGCGGTGGGCGGTCGAACTGCACGGGGGAGCGGTCGGCGTCATAGACACCCCTGCCGGGTGCGCCATACGAGTAGAGCTGCCAGGGGGAGCCGCATGACCGGCACGAGCACACTTCGGCACGAGCAGGGGAGGAGGTCGCCCGAGGGCGCGGTCGACGCCTTCGCTCGCGTCTGGCCGGCACCGCGGACATCCCCGGGCACGGCGGTCCTGGTCACATGTCCGGCCGCCGGTCTCGTCGCCGCATCGGTGCTGCCCTTCCGCGAGCCGGGGCTCAACGTGGCGCTTGTCGCCGGACTGGTGGCACTCGCGTGCCTGCCCGCCGTACACCGCCGTCTGGACTGGCGGCTCGGTGCTCTGGCGGTGCTGAGCGCTGCGCTCGTGTCGACCGTGGTGCTGCGGGACGCGGGATGGGTGGTCGTGGGCGCGGTGGGCGCGGCTTCGGGAACCGCGTCGCTCGCGCTCACCGACGCCCGTGGATGGGTCGCGGCCGCCCTCTCTCCCGTGACCGTCCCGGTCGCAGCGGTCCTCGCACCGCGCTGGGCGGCGCGAACGATCCCCGAGCCGAAGCGGATCGGGCGCCGGCTCGCGGCGACCGTGCGCGTGGCCGCGGTGACGGGCGGCCTGCTCCTCGTGTTCGGGGCCCTGTTCGCGACCGCCGACGCCGCCTTCGCCGACCTCATCGCCCGTGCGACCGTCGACCTGAGCCGCCTCCCGACACGTCTGTTCGTCGGGTCGACCGTCACGGTCCTCGCGCTGGCCATGGCGTACGTCGGGCTGGCCCCGCCCCGGTGGGAGGCGATCGAACTCCCGCCGGGTCCGGCCCGCCGTCGGGCGGAGTGGGCCGTTCCGCTGGTGTTCCTCGACGTGCTGTTCCTCGTGTTCGCCACCGTGCAGCTGACCGTGCTGTTCGGCGGGCACGAGCGCGTGCTCGAGTCGGCGGGACTGACCTACGCCGAGTACGCCCGCCGCGGGTTCGCCCAGCTCCTGGTCGCGACCGTCCTGACGCTCGGCGTCGTCGCGGCCGCAGTCCGTTGGGCACCGCGTCGTGACTCGCGCGACCGGACACTGGTGCGTGGAACGCTCGGCGTGCTCTGTGTCGCGACGCTGGTCGTCGTGGCGTCCGCGCTGCGCAGGCTGGCGTTGTACGAGGAGGCCTACGGTTCACGAGGATGCGGCTCGCCGCCGCAGCGATCGAGCTCTGGCTCGGCGTCGTCGTGGTCCTCGTCCTGGCCGCCGGCATGCTGTGGCGCGGGCGCTGGCTGGCGACCGCGGCGGCGGCCACGGCCGCAGTGGTGATGCTCGCGCTCGCGGTCGCCGACCCCGATGCCCTGATCGCCCGGCACAACGTGGCGCGATGGACGGCAGGCGGCAAGATCGACACCGCCTACCTCGCCGGGCTCTCCGACGACGCCGTCCCGCACCTGGACGAGCTTCCGGAGCCGTTGCGCTCGTGCACCCTCGCCGCACGGGCGCCCTCCGACGACGGCCTGCTGTCCTGGAACCTCGCGCGACGGCGCGCCGCGGCGCTGCTGCGGGACCGCCCCGCCGACGTCACGTCGTACCACCCCTACTGCGGCGACCCGCGCGCGACGGCGCCCTGACGCCCGCCCCTGGGCAACGGCGCCTCCTCCCGCGGGACGAGACCGGGTCCTGCGCGGGCACGACGGGGCGCCGCCTGCCTGCTGCAAGAATCGGCCCATGATCCACCGCGCGGGGGACGGCGGCGCACGCATCGTCGTCGAGCATCTGACCAAGACCTTCGGCGACGTCCGGGCCGTCGACGACCTCACCTTCTCCGTCGAACCGGGCACCGTGACCGGCTTCCTCGGCCCGAACGGCGCGGGCAAGACGACGACGCTGCGCATGCTCCTCGGCCTCGTCACACCGACGTCGGGGACGGCGACCATCGGCGGACGCCGCTACGTCGACCACCCCGACCCGCTGCGCGCGGTCGGTGCGTCACTGGAGGCGACGGGCTACCACCCGGGCCGGTCGGCGCGCGACCACCTGCGCGTCCTCGCCGCGGCCGGCCGGCTGCCGACCCCGCGGGTCGACGAGGTGCTCGCCCTCGTCGGCCTGGCCGACGTCGGAGGACGACGGGTCGGCGGCTTCTCCCTCGGGATGCGCCAACGGCTTGCGCTCGCCGCCGCCATGCTCGGCGACCCGCAGGTGCTGCTGCTGGACGAGCCGGCGAACGGCCTGGACCCGGCCGGGATCGCTTGGCTGCGGGGGCTGCTGCGGCACCTGGCGGCCGAGGGCCGCACGGTGCTGGTGTCGAGCCATGTCCTGTCCGAGGTCGCGCAGACGGTCGACGAGGTCGTGATCATCTCCGGTGGGCGGCTCGTGCGACAGTCCACGCTGGCGGAGCTCGTCGCGCAGACGGACACGGCCGTACGCGCGGTCAGCCCGGATGCCGAGCGGCTGACGAAAGCACTGGAGACCGCGGGCGTGCAGGTGAGCCGCGACGGTGACACAGCCCTCCGTGCGTACGGCGTGCCGACCAGCACGGTGGGCCGCGTCGCCCTCGAGGCGGGGGTGGAGCTCCACGAGCTGGCCGCCGAGAGCTCGGACCTCGAGGCGGTCTTCTTCGAGCTGACCGGGAAGGGGAGCGACCGGTGACCGCCGCGATCCGCGCGGAGCTGCTCAAGATCCGTACCACGCGGCTGTGGTGGGGCCTGCTGCTGGCCGCGCTCGGGCTCGTGGTCCTCGGCGTGGTGTTCTCGGCGCTCGGCGCGGGCGAGGCCAACGCCGGGCCCGGTCTCGACACCGCCGAGGGGGTGCGCAACGTGGTCGCCGCGGCCGGCGGCGGCTACGTCTTCACCCTCGTGCTCGGCGTCATGGGCAGCGCGGGTGAGTACCGCCACCAGACGGTCACCTCGACGCTGCTGGCCGTGCCGCGGCGTACCCGTGTCGTGCTGGCGAAGCTGGCCGCCTACGCCGTGGCCGGCTTCGGGTTCGCGCTCGTCTGCGTCGGCGTTGGCGTGGCCATCGCCCTGCCGCTGCTGTCCGCCCGGGACGCGGACATGGACCTGCTCGACCTGCGCGCCCAGGTCCCTGCCCTGCTCGCCGGCACCACGCTCTACGCACTCATCGGCGTGGCGGTGGGCTCCCTCGTCCGCAACCTCGTCGCCGCGGTGATCGGCGCACTCGTGTGGGTGTGGGTGATCGAGGCGCTGCTCGTGCTGTTGCTTCCCGAGGTCGGCAGATGGCTGCCCGGGGGCGCGGCCAACGCGATGCTGCAGGCGGCGACAATCCGCGGCGAGCTGCTCCAGCCATGGGCCGGCGCGCTGCTCTTCTTCGCCTACACCGTCGTCCTCACGGTCGCGGCCGCCTTCACGACCGTGCGCCGCGACGTCACCTGATCGCCGCACGCCGGTCGCGACAGAAGGTCGCCCGCCTCCTGCGGCGTGCACCGCAAATCCCGCGGGCGTAGCGCCTGCCCCGGCGCGGAGTCCGATGGAGGAGGGTGGCTACACGCCGCTGGAGCCGGCGCATAGGCTGGCCTCCTGCCAGACGGCCGGTCCGATGTGCGGAAGAAGGCGATAGCCGCCGTGTCAGAGTCCCCGCAGGGCAACGCGAGTCAGCAGAGCGTGGCCACGGCCTTCGGGCCGAACGAGTGGCTTGTCGAGGAGATGTACCAGCAGTACCTCAAGGACCCCGAGTCGGTGGACCGGGCCTGGTGGGACTTCTTCGCCGACTACTCCCCCGCGGACGTCGGCCACGACGCCACGGTCATGGGCAACGGCGGCGCAGGCACCGCGGCGCCCGGCGACGGCGCTACGGCCGGCGCGAGCGCGAACGGTCGCGCCGCGGGCCAGCCCCAGCCGAGTCCCGCAC
>JALYMU010000148.1 GCA_030773595.1 Actinomycetota bacterium
GGCGCCGGCCGGCCGGCGCCGCTGGTCGCTCACTTCAGGACGAGCTCGTCACCGGCCACGTTGACGTACACCGTGTCGCCGTCGCGGTACACGCCGGACAGCAACTCCAGCGTGAGCGGGTCGACGATCGCGCGCTGGATCAGCTTCTGCCTCGCCTGGAGCTGGGAGAGCCGGGCGGTGGCCTGCTCCACTTGCCGCTCGAGATCAGGGATGCGCCCGTAGCGGATCTCGGCGGCCCGATTCAGGGTCCTGCTCGCGCTTCACCGTCGGGTCGCCGCCCTCGAGGACGGCCACCACCGAGTTCGTCGTGCCCAGGTCGATGCCCAATGCTCGTGCCATCCGGAACTTCACTCCCTCCTGCCGCCGGTGGCGCTGCATAAAAGTTGCGTCCGTTGGTATCAACCCTGTGGCGGAACTGCCCTACCGCCGTGGCGCCCAAACCGGCCGGCGGGGCAACCGCCGCTCTCACGACGTGGCGGTCCGCGGCGCTAACCCGGCGGACCGCCTGACAGCACAGAGGAGGACGCCATGAGCATCTCGTGGGCACCCGCCCGCACCGGGCGAGCGCCCTTTCTGGCAACAGGCCGGCCTGCGCGCGTGACCGTCGGCCAGCCGCCGCGCGCGCCCCGGCGCACCAAGCACCTGTTCTCGCCCTGGCGCCGCCGCTGGAACGCCGTCAAGACCGCCCTCCTGCTCGCCTTCCTCGGTGGTGCGCTCGTGGCGGTGGGGTCGCTGTTCGGCCGGCTTGGGGCACTCGTCGGGCTGGTGCTCGGCGTGGCCGCCGTCGCCGGCTCGTTCTGGTTCTCCGACCGTCTGGCCCTGCGGGCCGCCGGCGCCGTGCCGGTCGCGGAGTGGGAGCTGCCGGTGTACCGCGCGCTGGTCCGCGAGCTGTGCGCGGAGGCTCGCTTGCCGATGCCTCGCCTCTACGTCATCCCGGCCGCTCAGCCGAACGCCTTCGCCACCGGCCGGAGCCCACGGCACGCCGCCGTGGCCGTCACCACGGGACTGCTGGACGCGCTCACCCCGCGCGAGCTCAAGGGGGTGCTGGCGCACGAGCTCGCCCACGTCGGCAACCGCGACGTGCTGCTGTCGTCGATCGCTGCGGCGCTGGCGACCGGGATCGGCTTCCTGGCCAACATGGCGGGCTGGATCCCGTTCTTCGGCCACTCCGAGGACGACGAGCCCTCACCGCTGGCCGCCTTCGTCGCGGCCCTGGTCGCGCCCGTCGCTGCGCTGCTGCTGCAGCTCGCGCTGTCCCGCAGTCGTGAGTTCGAGGCCGACCGCACGGGCGCCGAGCTGCTCGGCGACGGTCGCCCGCTGGCGAGTGCCCTGGCCAAGATCGAGCGGGCGGCCCAGCGGGTGCCGCTGCCGGTCGAGCCGAGCCAGGCGTCGGCCTACCTGGTCAACCCGCTGACCAGCGACGAGTCGCTCCTCACAACGCGGTTCCGCACCCACCCGGCGACCTCATCGCGCATCGCTCGGCTCACCCGCCCCGGCCGCTCGGTGTATGGAAGTTGAGCCGGGGTGTATCAATCTGCGGCGCGGAAATATGGCTGAGTCGCCGACGGCACTGCAACGTCGGCGGGCCGCTTCTTGGGGTTGAGCCGTGCCATCTTGCGGCGGTGTGGTTGGGCGTGTCTAGGGTCCCCTCTTGGGGCGCAGCCGGGGCACAAGACGACGGCGAACGACATGAAACCACGAAAACGTTGGAGGACGTTTCCGCAGGTAAGATGAGTGGTCGGCGGCATGACGGGCAGGTCACAGCGTTGAGCCGGACGGACTTCTATCCCGACGGTCGCAGGTTCGATCCCTGCCGGGCGCGCCTGCTGGAGCCGCGGATCGACGCCACGTCGCCGCTCGGAGTGGTCGTGCTCGTCTCCGCGACGACCGTGGCGGTGTACCCGTCGCGCGGCGCTCGCGACAGTCCTCGCGGGCGACGACGACTCGCTTTGTCGCTCGCGACGGCGACGTCGGCGGGCGAGGCCGCGCGCCCGGGGCATCCGATCAGGGCCGGTCTCGAGGACAAGGCCACCCCGACAGCGATCCCATCCGCTCGGGCGCTTAAGGTGCGCGCCGGTTGTGCCGACAACCGTCTTGTCGGTTGGTCCGCCTCCTCCTCCCCCCTCGAAGGATCATGAACCGCTTCCTGCTGCGCCTCCTTGTCCCCGCCGCCGTCATCAGCGCCAGCCTCACGGGCCTGTCCGCGGCACCCGCCTCCGCCGAGCTCGTCCAGAAGGGACGCGTCGTCCACGTCGGCGACGGCGACACCGTCGACGTCGACATCTACGGCGACGGCACCTCCGCGACGCGTCGGATCCGGATGACCGGCATCCAGGCGATGGAGCTGACGACCTACAGCGGCTACGACGACCGGCTGCGCGGCGAGTGCCACGCTGTCGAGGCGACCAAGCGGCTGCGCCGGCTCACCCTGGACCGCACGGTCAAGGTCACCGCGCACTACGCCAGCTCGATGTCGGGCTCCCGCTACCGCCGGACGATCTGGGTCTACCGTGACGGCGCGTGGCGTGACGCCGCCGCGCTGCTCCTCCGGGAGGGCCACGGGCTCTGGCTCCCCAACGGGACGGAGTACACCACCAACCGGGCCACCGCGGCGGCGGCGGCCCGTGCCGCCGCCGAGCGGCGAGGGCTCTGGGACACCGACTACTGCGGTGCGGGGCCCTACCAGTCGGTTCCGCTGCGCGTGGCGGTGAAGTGGAACGCCGACGGTGACGACTCGAAGAACGTCAACGGCGAGTACGTGAAGATCACGAACAACGGCTCCGTGACCGTACCGCTGGGCGGCTGGCGGGTGCGTGACTCGGCCCTGCGCGGCTACCTCGGGCGAGGCTACGTCTTCCCCTCCTCGGCCAAGCTCGGCGCCGGCCGCAGCCTCTACCTCCACGTCGGGAGAGGCTCGAACAGCACGTCGCACTTCTACTGGGGACTGGACCGCCCGATCTTCGAGAACGCCTCCGGCAGCCCGAAGTACAGCGGCGACGGCGGCTACCTGTTCGACCCGCAGGGCGACCTGCGCGCCTGGCACCAGTACCATTGAAGAGCGCCGGAACGGCCCGCACGGTGCGGTGAGCGGAAGGCGCCGGGACGCAGCTGGGCCACGGCTGTGCGGTGTGGGGAGCTTGTCGGGCTCGCAGCCGCGTGCGGCCTCGTGGCCCTGACGCTGGGAGCAGCGCTGGCTGCGGCACTCGCCCGCCGCCGCGCTGGTCCTCGCCGCCGGTACGACGGCTGACCCGCCGCACGCCCGCCCTCGCGCTAGCCGGATGCGCCAGGCGTGCTGGGCTCGTCCGTCCGCGGTGACGCCCCTGCCCGGCCCGCGAGCCGCGGCCGGAAGGGCTTGGACGGATACCCGGTGTCGAAGTGCATGTAGTCCGGAACCTCGATGTTCTGCCAGATCCAGCCTTCGTCGACAAAGAGGCGCCAGGGCACGCTGCCCTTGGTGATGACCCCGGGTCCCTTCCGTGGCCGCGCGTGCTCGGGGCTGGGCTGCCAGCACTTGCAGCGCAGGTCCTTCCACGGGTTCTCGTACGGGTTGATGTCGATCGCGCGGCCGTTGGCGTGCGGCGACTTCTTCACCGGAGCGTTGATCTGGTCGAGCCGGCGGCAGTTGTAGGCCGCGGTGTTGTCGTCGGCGAGGCTGGCCGTGTTGTCCCCGTCGTACTCCTCCATCGGGCGCATCTGGCGGATCGGGAACCGCGCGACATACAGGCCGGTCAGGATCCGCGCGATGCTGGCCGCCACGTCGGCGTTGACGACGACGACGCCGCGGTGGGTCTTGCCGTCGAAGCCGACATGGTCGGCCTCCACCCGGCGCAGGTCCTTGCGCGACACCGGACAGCCCGGACGCCACGCACCGACCGCCTTGATCCGCTCCCACTGCTCCCGAGGCACCTCACGGATGACCGCGCGGGCGTCCGGTGGGATCGGCCGCGGCGTCCGCGGCGTCCGCGGCGTCCGCGGCGTCCGCTGCGTTGGCGCGGCCCGGTCCGGCGC
>JALYMU010000149.1 GCA_030773595.1 Actinomycetota bacterium
AAAGAAGGCAAGCAGACGAAGTTCATCATGCGCTGCCTCAAGCGCCACGTCGCCCGCGAAATCTTCAAGCTCCTCCCACGTCAACAGGTCGCCTTGACGACCTGAGGAGCATCGTTACCCTCTTCCGCATGGGCATCGGTGAGGCGCTACGCCGCCTGGATGACCGCGTCATCGGAGTGCCGAAGCCAGCGTCAGCGGCGTCGTACCGGGCGATCTTCTTCGTCGGTCTTGTCGGCACGCTGGCCGTTCTCGCCGTCGTCATCGCGACGGGTGACGGGACCGCCTTCGCCGCCGTTGGCGTGTTCGTCGTCTTCATGATCGGTGGCGGTGTCCGCTGGGTACGGACCACGAAGGGCAAGCGAGGGTAAGTGATGCCATTACCCGATTTACTGCGGGGACGACCCGCTGGGGGAGTGCTTGAGGGGGACCGCGTCCCGATAGCCGGTCCCGATAGCCGTTCGGCTACCAGTGCGTTCGGTGGGGTGCTGCCAAGGCGACGTGTGCCGGGTCGTGCGCCGCCGCGCTGGTGCCTCTAACAATGACGGTAGCCCGCTCCCACGGACGTTGGGCGGCGACGAACGGGAGCTCCTGAGCCGTCCACTCCTGCCAGAACCGGGTCGCGCCGCCGGAGTCGCCGTGGGTGCCAGCCGCGGCATCACGGGCAATGCCTTGCCGCTCGGCCTCGGCGGCGTCGGATTGCACCCACACCATCGCGTCCAGCAGGTGCATCAGCTCGCGGTGGCCGGCGCCCACCCCCTCGATGAGCACGAGCTCGAGCCCTACCGGTACCTCGATCGCGCCCGCCCTGCCCTTGGCTTGCCAACCCGGCGGGCGGTACCGCACTGCTTCCCCTCGGCGTAGCGGCTCCAGCACGTCGCGCTATAAGGTCAGCCCAGTCGAAGAACGAGTGGTGCCAGGCGACGTCGTCGGTGTGTACGACCACCGATGCCGGGACCGCGGCGTGCAGCTGCGCGGCCAGCGTGGACTTCCCGCTGCCGCCTCGACCGTCGACCGCCACGATCCGCGGGCGCCCCTGGACCGGGCCAGCGGCCTCGAACAGCACACGCACGAGTGCACTTACCGGCTCGACCCGCCAAGGCCCGACCGCCGGCTCACCGGACGGCAACGACAACACCACCAGACCGAGCCTAACGATCTCTCGAAGGGGATCGTCTGCGCACACGACCACGGCGGCGGCTCGCGGCCCGTACAAGCGTCGGGTAGCCCTTCGGCTACCGGACGAAATCAGGTGGCAGTCGGACCTGTGCCGCGCCACACAGCGCTGGGAAACCCCGCGCCCTTGCTCACCGCTGAGAGCCGCGGTGGCACGCGCGCTTACGGTTACCCGCTCGTGGTCTGCAGCACGGACTTCCACATGACGAGGTGTTGTGCGCCCCATGGGGGTAGACGCGGGCCATGAGCCCCGACGCGAGCACTCCCGACGCCGTGAGCAAGGACGAAGCCCGGACCGGCCCGATGGGTCAGCGTTTCCTCGCCGGCACAGACACCTTGGCGATGCGGTTGTGGGACAAACAGCAGCCGGGCGAGGCCGAGCCGTCGGTCGCCCGCGACTACGAGACCGTCGGCTACGTCGTGTCCGGTCGGGTCGAGCTCACGGTCGGCACGTCCGTGCTTAACCTCGGCCCGGGTGACTCCTGGTCAGTGCCGCGCGGCGCCGAGCACAGCTACCGGGTGATCGAAGTGCTCACGGCGGTCGAGGCGACGTCGCCGCCCGCGCAGGCCCAACTCTGACCGACGCAAGCGCCTCGGGTGGCGCCACGACGGGGACGGCGAGCAGACCCAGCAGCGCCGAAGCGAGCAGCCCCACCCGCCGCCGCCTTGAAGGACCAGCCCCCAGCCTGGCGTCGGTCCGTGCCCGGTGGATGAACCCTTACCGGGCGCCGTCCCGCTCGCGGTTCGGGTACCGACATGATCGCTGCGGCCGCCGTCCGGCCACATACCGCTGCGAGAAGTGCGCCATCTACCGCTGAAGGTCACACCGACACGCCGGGCAGGAGTCCATCTGGCCCGCAGACCCGTGTAGGTCGATGCGCACGGTCGTGGCCACCTTCGTCGGCGGCGGGGGTCCCCAGCCGTTGACCAGCGGCAGGTCGTACGCCACCCAGCTCTCTAGGCGGTGCGACAAGGCAGTCTTGCCGATCCCGCCGAGGCCGTGGAACACCAGGACGTTGCGCCGGGCCGTCCCGGGATCGGCGTCGCTGTCGAGCTCGCGCCGGAAGCTTGCGAGCGCGGCCTTGAACGCACCGGACTCGCTCTCACGGTCGGTGAATAACTCACCGAGGTGCGGTGCGCGGAGAGCGTCCCCGCCGCTGCCAGGTGGCCGAACCCTCATGTCGCCTACCCCGTTCCTCGCCCTTGGGAGTGGGACGGGAGTCAAGCAGGACCGGACTGGGAGCGGGCAGTTCGCGGAGGTCAATACTTGCCAGGACCTGCCTCCCCGGCGTCGCCGTGGCCGTCAGGACCGCGGCGAGGCGCGACAGCACGCCTCCTCGGGACCCAGCGTCGGCATTTTGGCAGCGGCCAGACACTTACCTGCCGCGATGTGCTCGGCAGGTCCCGCTCGAGGACCGGGATCACCTTGCGGTGATCCTCCGGACGGACTAGGTGCCGCACTGCCTGGGTCAGTGCGGCGAACGTTGTTCGAATGCCCCCGCGACACCGACGCCCCCGGCGTCCCACGATCTCCGTGTAGGCTTATCGGCTCACCGGGCCCGGGAACAGCGCAACCCGGGTCATGCGGAACCGGGTCGTCGCTCGGCCTAGGAACGGGTGACGACCGTACGTCGCTGCCGGAGGCACCGCCATCCGCCGGGGGACTGACGCAACAGAAGGGACAGATCATGCCGAAGGGCAACCTGCGTCGGTCCGGGCCGGCGCCGGAGAGTCTCCCCAGGGCGACGAGGCGGAGCTCATCCGAGATCAACAATGGAGTGGGCGAGCCCACTAGATGGCCGGGCATCACACGGCGTTGGTCCACGTGGCTCAGTCGCAGGGGAGTGGGTGGTGCAGGATCGCCGGTTCGTCGCGGACATTCTCACCGCGCTCATGGTGGCTTCCTGCTGTTTTGGCAGTTGACGGGCCCGCGCTCGTGGGAGTTCGTCGGCGAGGCCCAGTCCGCCGAGAACGCGATCTACATCGAGGCGGACGGCTGGAGCTACAACATCCCGCGACGTGACGTGGCAGGGCGCTGACGGCGTTGGCATGACGCGGGACGACCCGAGTGCCTGCCGGCGAACCCCACGTCGATTGTTCGCGGGCGGAGCCGCCGGGGCAGAGGGGCAGGACCGACGGCAGGAGGCCCTTCGTGGAACACCGACAGCTCGGTCGCACCGGCCTGCAGGTCTCCGAGGTCGGGTACGGCGCTTGGGGCATCGGCGGGTCGATGTGGGTGGGGGCCGAGGAGGACGAGTCGGTCCGCGCCCTGCACCGGGCGATCGAGCTCGGCGTGGACTTCATCGACACGGCGCGCGGGTACGGGGAGAGCGAGCGCATCGTGGGCCGCGTGGTCCGCGACCACCCCGGCGAGCAGTTGTACGTCGCCACCAAGGTCCCGCCGGCGAGCGGCACCTGGCCGGCGCCGAGCGGGCTCGACCCGATGGACGTGTTCCCGGGCCGGCACATCCGCGACAGCCTGCAGGCCAGCCTGCGGGAGTCCGGGCTCGAGGCCTTCGACGTGCTGCAGTTCCACGTCTGGAACGACGAGTGGGTGGGCCGGGGGGACTGGCTGGAGACCGTGGACGCGCTCAAGCAGGAGGGCCTCATCCGGTTCTTCGGCGTCTCAATCAACGACCACGAGCCGGAGAACGCGCTCTCGCTGATCGGGACCGGCGTTGTCGACACGGTGCAGGTGATCTACAACGTGTTCCACCAGCAGCCCGAGGAGCTGCTGCTGCCCGCCTGCCGGGAGCACGGCGTCGGCGTGATCGTGCGGGTCGCCCTTGACGAAGGCGGTCTGACCGGGCGGATCACGCCCGAGACGAAGTTCCCGGAGGGCGACTGGCGGTACCGCTACTTCGGGGGCGACCGGCGGCGGGAGGTGGCCGAGCACGTCGACGCGATCTGTGCGGACCTCGGCATCGAGCGGGACCAGGTGGCCGAGTACGCGCTGCGGTACGTACTGTCCGCCCCCGAGGTGTCCACGGTGATCGCTGGGATGCGCACAGTGCGCAACGTGGAGCGGAATGCCGCCGTGGGCGACGGTCAGGGGCTCTCGCCGGAGGTCCGCGAGGCGCTGAAGCAGCACCGCTGGGAGCGCAACTTCTACAAGCCGGCGTAGCCCGTCGGGACGACGGTCAGGCCGGGCGGCGAGAGTGTGTACGCACTCAACGCACCGCTCCCAGGTCACGACGCGCCGACTCAGGTTGACCGCCGAATCCGCATCCCGACTCCGGCGCCGGCGACGGCTCCGCGGTTGTGCACCGCCATCCGCACGGCGTTGACGACGAGCTCGGTCTTGCGGCTGCCGTTCATCGACCAGCCCACCACGCGGCGGCTGAACACGTCGATCACAACCGCGAGATACAGCCAGCCGGCCAGCGTCGGCACGTAGGTCACATCCGAGCACCACAGTTGGTTTGGTTCGGCGGCGGTGAACTGGCGGTCGACCAGGTCCGGCGCGGGCACGGCTTGCGGGTCCTGCCGGGTCAGGCCCCGGAACTTGCGGCGATGGCAGCCCACCAGGCCGGCGGCGCGCATCAACTGCCTGACCCGCTTACCGCCGATCCGCACGCCGCGGTGGGCCAGCTCTGCGTGCACCCGAGGCCGGCCGTACAGGCCCCGGGAGTCCGCGTGCACCTCGCGGATCTGCTCGGTCAGCATCGCGTCGGCGACGTCCCGCGCACGGCGGGCGGGACCGCCAGGCGTAGTAGCCCGACCGGCTGACCGCGAGCAGCCGGCACATCGTGGCCACCGTCCAGGTCGGGTGGGCTGCCTTCTCCGTGTCGATGAAGCGGAACCGGGTCACTTCGTCGACTCCTGC
>JALYMU010000150.1 GCA_030773595.1 Actinomycetota bacterium
GGTGGCGCCGGTGGGGGCCTTGCGCGGCGCGGTCTGGGTGCCCCGGGCGAGCTCGGCCTCGCCGACGGCGGACTGCGCGATCGTCTGGCCCTCGACCAGCTCGATGATCGCCATCGGCGCGTTGTCGCCCTTGCGGTTGCCCAGCTTGAGGATGCGCGTGTAGCCACCGGGGCGGTCGGCGTAGCGCGGGCCGATCTCGGCGAACAGGGTGTGGACGACGCTCTTGTCGCGCAGACGCTTGAGCACCTGGCGGCGGGCGTGCAGGTCGCCACGCTTGCCGAAGGTGATCAGGTGCTCGGCGTACGGGCGCAGCCGCTTGGCCTTGGCCTCGGTCGTCGTGATGCGGCCGTGCTCGAACAGCGAGGTCGCGAGGTTGGCCAGCATCAGCCGCTCGTGCGCCGGGCTGCCGCCCATGCGCGGGCCCTTGTTGGGCGTGGGCATGTCCTTCTCTTCTCAGGTGCGGGAGCCGGAGGGCTCCGTGGGGGCGCATCGGCGGTCGCCGCGGCCCTGCCTGCCCCTCCTTACGTCATGCTGAGCGGCTCCCCGCGAGCGGGGGGCAGCATGACGCAAGGAGGTCGTACGTCCTGCTTAGAGCTGCTCGGTCTCGGCGAAGCCGGCGTCGCCCGCGTCGTCGGTGTAGTCGGGGGTGACGGTCTCCTCCGCGCCCCAGGTGTTGACGACCGTGCTCGGGTCAAACCCGGGCGGGCTGTCCTTGAGGGCCAGGCCCATGGAGTGCAGCTTGACCTTGACCTCGTCGATCGACTTCGCACCGAAGTTGCGGATGTCGAGCAGGTCGGCCTCGCTGCGCCCGACCAGCTCGCCGACCGAGTGGATGCCCTCGCGCTTGAGGCAGTTGTACGACCGGACGGTGAGCTCGAGCTCCTCGATCGGCAGGGCGAGGTCGGCCGCGAGCGCGGCGTCGGTCGGCGACGGGCCCATATCGATGCCCTCGGCCTCGACGTTGAGCTCGCGGGCGAGCCCGAACAGCTCGACGAGCGTCTTGCCCGCGCTGGCCATCGCGTCGCGGGGCGTCATCGAGGACTTGGTCTCGATGTCGACGATCAGCCGGTCGAAGTCCGTGCGCTGCTCCACACGGGTCGCCTCGACCTTGTAGGTGACCTTCAGCACCGGCGAGTAGATCGAATCGATCGGGATGCGCCCGATCTCCTGTCCCGCCTGCTTGTTCTGGACGGCTGAGACGTAGCCGCGGCCGCGCTCGACCGTGAGCTCCATCTCGAGCTTGGCCTTGCCGTTCAGCGTGGCGATGTGCATGTCGGGGTTGTGCACCTCCACCCCGGCCGGGGGCAGGATGTCCGCCGCCGTGACCACGCCGGGGCCCTGCTTGCGCAGGTACATCACCACGGGCTCGTCGATCTCGGAGCTCACGACGAGCCCCTTGATGTTGAGGATGATGTCGGTGACGTCCTCCTTGACGCCCGCGACGGTGGTGAACTCATGCAGGACGCCGTCGATGCGGATGCTCGTGACCGAGGCACCCGGGATCGAGGACAGGAGGGTACGGCGGAGCGAGTTGCCGAGCGTGTAGCCGAAGCCGGGCTCGAGCGGCTCGATGACGAAGCGGGAACGCGAGTCCGTGACGACCTCTTCGGCGAGCGTCGGACGCTGCGCGATGAGCAAGGGTTCCTCCAGGGTCTCGGGCGACCGCAATATGACGCCCAGACGGATGTACGGCGGTGACCGCCGCGTGGGTCCTCCCCGGCGGCGATCGTGCGCCGCAGGGCGAGGGCCCCGCTCGCCGAGCGGGGCCCTCCCTGAGCGCTACTTGGAGTAGAGCTCGACGATCAGCTGCTCCTGAACCGGCGTGTCGATGACCTGGCGGGCCGGGAGCGAGTGCACGAGGATGCGCATCCGGTTCGGGATCACCTCGAGCCACGCGGGCACCGACCGCTCGCCGGTCTCCGCCCGCGCGATGATGAAGGGCGTGAGCTCGGCCGAGCTCTGGCGCACCTCGATGATGTCGTTCTCGGACACGCGGTAGGACGGGATGTCGACCTTGCGGCCGTTCACCGTGAGGTGACCGTGCCGGACCAGCTGGCGGGCCTGGTCACGGGACTTCGCGAAGCCCGCGCGGTAGACGACGTTGTCCAGCCGGCTCTCGAGGATGCGCAGCAGGTTCTCGCCGGTCTTGCCGGACCTGCGGTTCGCCTCGTCGTAGTAGCCACGGAACTGCTTCTCGAGCACGCCGTAGATGCGGGCGCACTTCTGCTTCTCCCGCTTCTGCAGGAGGTACTCGCTGTCCTTCGTCCGGCCGCGCCCGTGCTCGCCCGGAGGGTAGGGGCGAATCTCGATCGGGCACTTCGGGGACTCACACTTGGAGCCCTTGAGGAACAGCTTCATCTTCTCCCGGCGGCAACGCTTGCAGTCCGGGCCGGTGTAACGCGCCATGGTTGTTCCATCTCCTCGTCAGACGCGGCGGCGCTTGGGCGGCCGGCAGCCGTTGTGCGGCACCGGGGTGACGTCCTGGATCTGGCCCACCTCGAGGCCGGTGGCCTGCAGCGAGCGAATCGCGGTCTCGCGGCCGGATCCGGGACCCTTCACGAAGACGTCGACCTTGCGCATGCCGTGCTCCTGAGCCCGGCGCGCAGCGGACTCCGCGGCCATCTGCGCCGCGAACGGCGTCGACTTGCGCGAGCCCTTGAAGCCCACGTGGCCGGCGCTCGCCCACGAGATCACATTGCCCATGGGGTCGGTGATCGAGACGATCGTGTTGTTGAACGTGCTCTTGATGTGAGCGTGGCCGTGGGCCACGTTCTTCTTCTCCTTGCGGCGCACCTTCTTGGCGCCGGCCTGGCGGCTCTTCGGAGGCATGTGGCTGGAAACTCCTAGAAAGAGGTCGTCGGTCCGCGGGCGTCGCCGTCACCCCGACGTGGCTGGCGGACTGCTTACTTCTTGCCCGGCTTTTTCTTGCCGGCGATCGCGCGACGCGGGCCCTTGCGGGTGCGTGCGTTGGTGTGGGTCCGCTGGCCATGGACCGGAAGGCCACGTCGGTGGCGCAGACCCTGGTAGCTGCCGATCTCGACCTTGCGGCGGATGTCGGCGGCGACCTCGCGGCGGAGGTCACCCTCGGTCCTGTAGTTGCCGTCGATCCAGTCACGCAGGCGGACGAGCTCGTCGTCTCCGAGGTCACGGACCCGGACGTCGGCGCTGATGCCGGTGCCCGCGATCGTCTCGAGCGCACGCGTGCGGCCGATGCCGTAGATGTAGGTCAGGGCGACCTCGAGCCGCTTCTCGCGGGGGAGGTCGACGCCGGCGAGGCGTGCCATGTGGGCGGTTCTCCTTGTCCATGCCGCGGAGGTCTGACTCGCCCCTCCCGGTCGGCCCAGACCGGGCCCCGGCCTCCGACCGGGGGTGACGTGACCGCCGAGCCGTGACGACACGGCGGCGGCACGCTGGAGCGTGTTGTGCTAGGGAAGGCATCGAGCGCCTCCCCCGGATGCGCAGCTCCCGCCGTACGACGAGGGCAGCGGTCCTGCCTGGTCCTGCTAGGTCTTGCCTGGTCCTGCTAGGTCTTGCTTAGGTCTCGCCTGACCGCTGCCGGTCAGCCCTGGCGCTGCTTGTGGCGCAGGTTGTCGCAGATGACCATGACCCGCCCGTGACGGCGGATCACCTTGCACTTGTCGCAGATCTTCTTGACGCTCGGCTTGACCTTCATCGTTTCTCCGGGACGCAGCGGGTCGCGTGCAGGCGTCCTGCTGCGACGCCTTGTCGACTGGTCGGTATTCGTTGTGGCGGTAGAGGATGCGGCCACGACCGAGGTCGCGAGGACCGAATCCGAAGATCACGGTCTTCGGACACTGCCTCCACGATCCCGCCGCTACAATCTACCGATCCGCCGGCGCACGCGTGTGACGGCCGACCTCGAGCACCATTCCAGCCGCGGGGCGCGCGAAGTCGTGGCTGCACGTGAGCCGACGAGTCATCCTACGGGACCGAGGCGCAGAACGGAAACCGGCGTCACGTCAGCGCGCGGGGACCGGTCCGGGGCCCTCCGGATCCGCCGACTCGCCACGACCAGCAGCGTTCGCCTCGCCTCGACCCGCCGGCGTCTGCGCGGCCGGTGGCGCCACGTCCGCACCGCCGGCAGCGACCCCGAGCGCGGCGAGCCTGGCGCGACCGCCGTCGAGGGCAGTGAGGACCCACGGACCCGCCGGCGTGACCGCGACCGTGTGCTCGAAGTGTGCGGAGGGTCGACCGTCCTGGGTCACCACGGTCCAGTCGTCGTCGAGGACGCGGTTGTGCCGCGAGCCCAGGTTGACCATCGGTTCGATGGCGAGGACGACACCGGCTTCGAGGGTGGGCCCCCGCCCGGCGCGGCCGTAGTTCGGGACCTGCGGGTCCTGGTGGAGCTCGGTGCCGATCCCGTGGCCGAGGTACTCCTCGACGATGCCGTAGGACCCTCGCGAGCGAATGGCCGCCTCGATCGTCGCGGAGATGTCGCTGAGCCGACGTCCGGCGCGGGCGGTGGCGAGTCCGGCCCACATGGCGTCCTCGCAGACCGAGAGCAGCTCGAGCAGCTCCGGACCTACCTCGCCGACCGGCACTGTAATCGCCGAGTCGCCGTGCCAGCCCTCGACGACGGCCCCGCAGTCGAGGGACACCAGGTCGCCTTCGGTCAGGCGGCGGTCGTCGGGGATGCCGTGAACGATCTCGTCATTGACCGACGCGCAGATCGTCGCGGGGAAGCCGTGGTAGCCCTTGAAGGACGGGACCGCACCAGCGGCGAGGATCGCCTCCTCCGCAAGCGCGTCGAGCTCGCGGGTAGTGACCCCCGGCGCGACCGCACCACGGATCAGCTCGAGGGTGCGAGCCACGACCAGACCGGCTTGGCGCATGGTCGCGACCTGCTCCGGAGTCTTCACCTGAATGCGGTTGCGGCGGAACATGGCGCTCCGGCTCCTCAGCGGTCGTAGCGGCGAAGAGCGCTGATCGCCCGCTCGGTGATGTCCTCGACCGGACCGGTCGCGTCGATGCCCACGAGGATCGAGCGGTCTCCGTAGTAGTCGACCAGCGGGGAGGTCTGCTGGGCGTACACCTCGAGCCGGTGGCGGATCGTCTCCGCCTTGTCGTCATCGCGCTGGAACAGCTCGCCGCCGCAGTGGTCGCACAGGCCCTCACGGGCGGGCGGGTCGAAGTCGAGGTGCCAGACGTGGCCGCACGTCCGGCAGGTGCGCCGTCCGGACAGCCGACGCACCACCTCCTCGTCGTCCACAACGAGCTCCAGGACGACGTCGAGGCCACCACCGAGCTCGGGCAGCATCTCGTGGAGGACTTCCGCCTGTCGGACGTTGCGCGGGAAGCCGTCCAGGAGGAAGCCGTCGCGGGCGTCGTCCTCGGCCAGCCGGTCCCGGACCATGCCGATGGTCACCTCGTCGGGGACCAGGTCGCCGGCGTCCATGTACTTCCTGGCCTCGATCCCGAGCGGCGTGCCCTGGGAGACGTTGGCGCGGAAGATGTCACCGGTGCTGATCTTGGGGATGGCGAAGTGGGACGCGATGAACTGAGCCTGGGTCCCTTTCCCAGCGCCCGGCGGTCCGACGAGTACGAGTCGCACTAGCGGAGGAAGCCCTCGTAGTTGCGCTGCTGCAGCTGGCTCTCGATCTGCTTCACCGTCTCCAGCCCGACGCCGACGATGATCAGGATCGAGGTCCCGCCGAAGGGGAAGTTCTGGTTCGCCTGGAACAGCGCGAGCGCGAGGATGGGGATGATCGAGATGACGCCGAGGTAGAGCGCGCCCGGGAGGGTGATGCGTGAGAGCACGTAGTCGAGATACTCCTCGGTCGGGCGACCGGCGCGGATGCCGGGGATGAACCCGCCGTACTTCTTCATGTTGTCGGCGATCTCCTTCGGGTTGAAGGTGATCGAAACGTAGAAGTAGGTGAAGAAGACGATGAGGGCGAAGAAGACCGCCATGTAGATGGGGTGGTCCCCCTGCACCATGTACTCGTTGACGATCTGCACCCACCGGCTCGTGGGGTTCGCCATCTGCGAGAGCAACGACGGCAGGTAGAGCAGCGACGAGGCGAAGATCACCGGGATGACACCGGCCTGATTGACCTTGATGGGGATGTAGGTCGAGGTCCCGCCGTACATCCGGCGTCCCACCATGCGCTTGGCGTACTGCACCGGGATGCGCCGCTGTGCCTGCTCGACGAAGACGACGAGGGCCACGATCACCAGCCCCACGGCGATCACGACGCTGAAGACGCCCCATCCCCGCGCGAGCTTGATGTTCCACAGCGAGGTCGGGAAGCCGGCCGCGATGGAGGTGAAGATGAGCAGCGACATGCCGTTGCCGATCCCACGGTCGGTGATCAACTCGCCCAGCCACATGACCACCGCGGTGCCCGCCGTCATGGTGGTCACCATGACGAGGATCGTGTAGATCGAGTCCTGCGGGATCAGGTCTTCCTGGCAGTTCTGGAACAGACGTCCTGGCTCGCGTGCGATCGCGATGATGCCCGTGGCCTGGAGGATGGCCAGCGCGATCGTGAGGTAGCGGGTGTACTGCGTGAGTCTTGCCGTGCCGCTCTGACCCTCCTTCTTGAGGGTCTCGAAGCGCGGGATCACCACCGTCAGCAGCTGCACGATGATGCTCGCGGTGATGTAGGGCATGATGCCCAGCGCGAAGATCGACAGCTGGAGCAGCGCACCGCCGCTGAACAGGTTGATCAGGCCGTAGACGCTGCTGTCACCGATCCGGCGCGGGTCGGTGCAGATCCGCACCGCCTCGTAGGAGACGCCCGGGGTCGGCGTGACGGAGCCCAGGCGGAACAGCGTCATGATCCCCAGCGTGAAGAGGATCTTCTTGCGCAGGTCAGGCGTTCGGAACGCCCGGACGAACGCGGTGAGCACGGGTCCTCCTGCGCTGCCCGCGGCTGCGGGCCTCGGTCTGGCCGCCACAACGGCGGTCGGTCCTTCGGTGCGGTAGTCCTCGCGCGACGCGCCAGCGCCCGCGGTACGGACGTTGGCCGCGAAGCCGCTTGCGGTGGAGCGTAACAGCCCGGGCCCGGCGCGGAACGTGCGCGCCTGCGTGCGGGAACCACATGGCCTGCAAGCGCCGAACGCCGCCGGGTCGCTGCCTTCCGAGGACCGGAGGCGGGCGACGCCGGCGGCGCCGCGAATCTACAGCTGCGCCGTCGTCCCACCGGCAGCGGCGATCTTCTCCTTCGCCGACTCCGAGAAGGCATTCGCGCTGATCTGCAGGGCGACGCTGATCTCGCCGGTCCCGAGGACCTTGACCGGGCGGGACTTGCGCACCGCGCCCTTGGCGACGAGGTCCTCAACCGTGACCGAGCCACCCTCCGGGTAGAGGCTGCTCAGCTTGTCGAGGTTCACGACCTGGTACTCGACCCGGAACGGGTTCTTGAAGCCACGCAGCTTCGGCAGGCGCATGTGCAGCGGCATCTGCCCGCCTTCGAAGGACTCGGGCACCTGGTAGCGAGCCTTGGTGCCCTTCGTGCCGCGACCAGCGGTCTTGCCCTTCGACGCCTCACCGCGTCCCACGCGGCTCTTCACCGTCTTCGCGCCCGGCGCGGGGCGCAGGTGGTGGACCTTGAGCGTCATGTCAGTCGACCTCCTCGACCGTGACGAGGTGCGCCACGGCGCGAACCATGCCCCGGATCTCGGGGCGGTCCTCCTTCACGACGACATCGCCGAGCCGCTTGAGCCCGAGCGAGCGTAGCGAGTCGCGCTGGTTCTGCTTGCCGCCGATCTCAGACCGGATCTGGGTCACCTTCAACTGCGCCATCAGGACCCCACCCCCGCCCGTGCCCGGAGCAGGGCGGCAGGCGCGACGTCCTCGAGGGCGAGACCGCGCCGGGCGGCCACCGCCTCAGGCCGCTCCAGGCCCTTGAGCGCCGCCACCGTCGCGTGGACGATGTTGATCGCGTTGTCCGAGCCGAGGGACTTGGACAGGACGTCGTGGATACCGGCGCACTCGAGCACCGCGCGCACCGGGCCACCGGCGATCACGCCGGTACCCGGGCTGGCCGGACGGAGGAGGACGACACCGGCGGCCTTCTCACCCTGCACCGGGTGCGGAATGGTGCCCTGGATGCGCGGCACCTTGAAGAAGTGCTTCTTGGCCTCCTCGACACCCTTGGCGATGGCCGCGGGCACCTCCTTGGCCTTGCCGTAGCCCACGCCGACAGTGCCCTCGCCGTCGCCGACGACGACCAGTGCCGTGAAGCTGAAGCGCCGACCACCCTTGACGACCTTCGCCACGCGGTTGATCGCGACGACACGCTCGACGTAGGCGGTCTTCTCCGCGGCGGTGTCCCCGCGGCGGTTGTCACGGTCGCGGCGGTCGCGTCGCTCGCCACCGCCCGCGCCGGCACCTGTGCCGCGGCGCTGGGGTCCAGCCATCAGAGGTTCCTCATCTTCCGTGCGGTTCTCGTCATCAGAACGTCAGCCCGCCTTCGCGAGCACCGTCGGCCAGAGCGGCCACCCGTCCGGCGTACCGGTTGCCGCCGCGGTCAAAGACGACGGTCTCCACGCCCGCGGTCCGCGCGCGCTGCGCGAGCAGCTCCCCGACCCGTCGGGCCTTCGCGGTCTTGTCCCCATCGTGCGCGCGCAGGTCGGCCTCCATGGTGGAGGCCGAGGCGAGCGTGCGGCCGACCGTGTCGTCGACGATCTGGACGAACACGTGGCGGGCCGAGCGCGTCACGACCAGGCGCGGACGCGCCGAGGTGCCGGCGACCTTCTTGCGGACACGCAGGTGGCGCCGGGCGCGCGAGGCGGTCCCCCGCCCGACGCCCTTGCGGATCTTGACACCGACAGTCATGACTACTTGCCCGCCTTTCCGACCTTGCGGCGGATGACCTCGCCCTGGTAGCGCACGCCCTTGCCCTTGTACGGGTCGGGCTTGCGCAGCTTGCGGATGTTGGCAGCGACCTCGCCGACCTTCTGCTTGTCGATGCCCTGCACCTGGAAGCGGGTGGGGGTCTCGACCTGGAAGGCGATGCCCTCCGGCGGCTCCACCACGACGGGGTGGCTGAAGCCGAGGGCAAACTCGAGGACCGGTCCGCGAGCGGCGACGCGGTAGCCCACGCCGACGATCTCGAGCGTCTTGGCGTAGCCCTGGGTCACGCCGGTCACCATGTTGGCGACCAGCGAGCGGGTGAGGCCGTGCAGTGCCCGGACCTGGTTCTCGTCATTGGGCCGGGTGACCTGCAGCGTGCCGTCCTCGGCGCGCGCGAGCGACAGCGGCGCGGGAACGGTGTGGCGCAGCTCGCCCTTGGGACCCCGGACGGTGACGTCCTGGCCGTCGATCGCGATGTCAACGCCCGAGGGCACGGGGATGGGAAGTCGTCCGATACGCGACATGCTGACTCCTCCCCTACCACACGTAGGCGAGGACTTCCCCGCCCACGCCCTTCTTGTTGGCCTGCCGGTCGGTCAGGAGACCGGACGACGTCGAGATGATCGCCACGCCCAGCCCGCCGAGAACCTTCGGCAGGTTCGTCGACTTCGCGTAGACGCGCAGTCCGGGCTTGCTGATCCGGCGGATGCCGGCGATCGAGCGCTCGCGGTTGGGGCCGTACTTGAGGTCGACGACGAGGGACTTGCCCACGGCGCCATCAGCGGGCTCGTCTACGCGCCAGCCGCCGATGTAGCCCTCCTGCTGGAGGATCTCGGCGACGTGCGCCTTCAGCTTCGAGTGCGGCATCACGACGGTGTCGTGATAGGCCGAGTTCGCGTTGCGCAGACGGGTCAGCATGTCTGCGATCGGGTCGGTCATCG
>JALYMU010000151.1 GCA_030773595.1 Actinomycetota bacterium
GCGGTGGCGATGTCGCCGGTTGCGGGCGTGAGGTGGTACGGCGGGCCGCTGCTGCCCAGTGCCTGCTCGAGCCGCTCCCGGCGTACGGCGAAGGGCTGGCCGGTCAAGTCCTCGTCGTCGATCGCGAGCAGGTCGAAGGCGACGAACGACGCCGGCGTCTGCTGGGCCAGCAGGTCGACCCGCGACTGGGCCGGGTGGATGCGCTGGAGAAGGGCTTCGAAGTCGAGGCTCTCGCCGGTCACGATGACGACCTCGCCGTCCATGACACACCTGTCCGGCAGGTGTTGCTTGGCCGCCTCGACGAGCTCCGGGAAGTAGCGGGTCAGCGGCCGCTCGTTGCGACTGCCGAGCTCGACCTCGTCGCCGTCACGGAAGACGATGCACCGGAAGCCGTCCCACTTCGGCTCGTAGACGTAGTCGCCCTCGGGGACGTCCTTCACGGACTTGGCGAGCATGGGGGAGACGGGCGGCATGACGGGCAGGTCCACACGGCGATCCTGGCACGTCACCCGAATGGAGGATGCGCCCGTCGTCCGTTCGGCGACCGGACCGGACCTTCAGTCGATGGTCGCGGCTTCCCGGGTCCAGCAACCTGGCAGGAACCCGAAGGCACCGACATCGGAGACCCGCTCATGACCACGCCGCGCCAGCGCACCGACTCCCCGATCCTCCCGCCGCACCGCCGGCTCGCCGCCGTGGTGAGCGCGCTCATCAGCGGCGGGCTGGGCGTCCGGCCGTTGGCGGTCTGAGCCCCGCCGTACGCCGGGGTGAGACTCGGCCGCATGGCTGAGGCTGCGTCCGCACGCCAGGGCCCCCGCGTGGCGGCGGCTTCGGGCCCGACCGCGACTGCCCGCACCACCGCGGTCGCGGTCCTCGGCCTCCTCGTCACGCTGGCGGTCGCGACCGTGCCGACGCTGCGGTTCGCCTACCGCAGCGAGGCCGGCCATCTGGTCATCGAGACCTGCGTGGCGCTCGTCGGCGCGCTCGTCGCGCTGCTGATGTACGGGCGGTTCCGGCGCAGCCAGGCGCTGCGCGAGCTGCTGCTCGTTCACTCGTTGGCGGTGCTGTCCGTGGCGGCGCTGTTCTTCGTGACCATCCCCATCGTCGCGGGGGCGTCGACGGGGAGCGCTGTCACGACGTGGGCGCCCCTGCTCGCGCGGCTCGCCGGAGCCCTCTTGCTGCTCGCGGCGGCCCTCGTGCCCGGTCACCGGGTCGCGTCCCCGAACCCCGTGCGCGACACGCTCGCGGGCGCCGGCTTCCTCGCCGTACTGGTCGTCGCCGTCGCGCTCGCCGACGCGTTCCTGCCGACGGCGGTGACCGCTCTCCCCGCGCCGGAGGAGTCGGGCCGTCCGCGGATGGAGAGCCATCCGGTCGTGCTCGGGGTGCAGGTCGTCAACATGCTCTGCTTCGCGGGGGCGTCGGCCGCGTTCACGCTGCAGGCCCGCCGTACCGGCGATGCTTTCCTGGCCTGGCTCGGGGCGGGGTGTGCGCTCGGCGCGTGGGCGCGGGTGAACTACCTGCTCTTCCCCTCGCTGTACTCCGAGTGGCTCTACGTCGGTGACGTCCTGCGGCTGGGGTTCTACCTGCTGCTGCTCGTGGGAGCGGTGCAGGAGGTCCGCGCGTACTGGGCCGCGCAGACGGACGCCGCGGTCTTCGCGGAGCGGCGGCGCCTCGCCCGGGACCTGCACGACGGGGCGATCCAGGAGCTCGGGTTCCTGCGTGCCCAGTCCCGGCTCGTGGCCGACGAGGAGCTGCGGTCCCGCCTCCTCGGCGCCAGCGAGCGCGCGCTGGACGAGGCGCGGCGGGCGCTGGCCGCACTCGTTGCGCCGGCGGACGAGCCGGTGAGCCAGGCCGTACGCCGGGCGGTGTGCGAGGTGGGGGACCGGTACGACGTCTCGGTCGACTTCGTCGCCGAGGGGGAGCCCGAGGGTCTGACACCGGAGCAGCGGGAGGCGGTCATCCGCGTCGCGCGCGAGGCCGTGTCCAACGCGGCGCGGCACGGTCGCCCGCAGCGCGTGACGGTCCGGCTGCGCTCCGACGGGCTGGTCGTCGAGGACGACGGCCGTGGGTTCGTGAGGGAGGCGGTCGGGGAAGGAGGCGGCTTCGGACTTACGAGCATGCGTGACCGTGCTGAAGGCATCGGGGGGACGTTCTCGCTCGAGTCGTGCCCGGGCAGCGGCACGACGGTGGAGGTGACCTGGTGACCGACGCGCAGGAACGGCTCCGCGTCGTCATCGCCGACGACCATGCGCCGACGCGCCTGGGCATCCGCGGGACGCTGCAGGCCGAGGGCTTCGACGTGGTCGGCGAGGCGTCCAACGCGCGTACGGCGATCGAGCTGGCGCTGCGGCACTCACCGGACGCGTGCGTACTCGACGTGCACATGCCGGGCGGTGGCGGGATCGCGGCGGCCGAGGAGATCGGGCGGCAGCTGCCCGAGACCGTCGTGGTCATGCTGACCGCCTCGCGCGAGGAGGCGGACCTGTTCGACGCGCTCCGCGCCGGGGCGCGCGGGTTCCTGGTCAAGGACATGGACCCCGACCGGCTCGGCGCGGCGCTGCGCGGAGTGCTGGCGGGGGAGGCCGCGCTGCCGCGCTCGCTCGTGGCGAAGGTGCTCGACGAGTTCCGCGGCCGGCACGGACGGCGGGTTTTCTCGAAGCAGCGGCGGCCGGCGCAGCTGACCAGCCGCGAGTGGGAGATCATGGAACTGCTCCGGCAAGGGCTGTCGACCGAGGACGTCGCGAAGCGGCTCTTCGTGTCGGCCGGGACGGTCCGGGTGCACGTGTCGTCCGTGCTGAAGAAGCTGAGCGCACCCAATCGCGCCGAAGCGCTGCGGATGCTCGACGACGGCCGTTAGGCTCACGGCTCGGCTTGTCCTCCTGGGCCCTGCCCGCTGCGGTCGGTCCAGGCGCTGTGACGCCGCTTCGCGGGTGACCCCTCCCCGCCATCGGCCGTTCGGCCGACCCCCTTCGCCGTTTGGACCGTTCAGATGTCTAAACGCCCATATCCACCTTCAGGGTCATGTGCGGAGAGGGGTCCCCTACCTACCTTTCTCGTAGTGCCAGGGCGAGGTGCGTCCGGCAGGTGGAGGAAGACATGTTCGTAGTGCGGGGATCCAACGACCCCCAGCCGTCGCGCTCGCCGCGGCGGACCCGCCGCGCCCTGCGCCGGCTGCTGAGCGCCACCACTGGCCTCGCCATCGCCGTACCCACCTCGTTCCTCGCCGCCGCGCCCGCGCAGGCGGAC
>JALYMU010000152.1 GCA_030773595.1 Actinomycetota bacterium
GTTGCGGACGGCGTCGTCGAGGCGGCGCCCGAGCGCGCCGCGGCGCACCGGGGCCGCGGGCGCCCCGCCCGCAGCTACACGCTCACCCGAGAGGGCCGCGACGCCTTCCACCAGGCCTACGACGACCTCGCCGCCGGCGCGCTGCGCTTCCTTGCCGAGACGGCGGGCGAGGAGGCGGTGGCCGCCTTCGCCCGCAGTCGCGTCGCCGAGGTCGAGCGCCGCTACCGCCCCGTCGTGGAGGCCGTTGACCTGGCCGACCGCCCGCGGGTCCTCGCCGATGCGCTCTCGGCCGACGGCTACGCTGCGTCCGCACGCAGCGCGAGGGGGGCCGGGACCGCGGGGGAGCAGCTCTGCCAGCACCACTGCCCCGTCGCGCACGTCGCCGAGCAGTTCCCGCAGCTGTGCGAGGCCGAGACCGAGGCCTTCGCGCGCCTGCTGGGCACGCATGTCCAGCGGCTCGCCACCATCGCCCACGGCGACGGCGTCTGCACGACGTTCGTCCCGCGGACCACGGCCAGCACTACGAGCACGACCAGCACTACCCGCACCGGCACCGCTGTCCGGTCGCATCCGGAGAGGACTGCATAGATGAGCACCACTGCGCACCCCGAGCTCGAGGGTCTCGGCCGCTACCAGTACGGCTGGGCCGACGCCGACGTCGCCGGCGCCAACGCCCGCCGTGGCCTCGACGAGGCCGTCGTGCGCGACATCTCGGCGAAGAAGAACGAGCCGGAGTGGATGCTGCAGCAGCGCCTCAAGGGTCTGCGGCTGTTCCACAAGAAGCCCATGCCGACATGGGGATCGGACCTCACCGGCATCGACTTCGACAATATCAAGTACTTCGTCCGGTCGACGGAGAAGCAGGCGGCGAGCTGGGAGGACCTCCCGGCGGACATCCGCAGCACCTACGACCGGCTCGGCATCCCGGAGGCGGAGAAGCAGCGCCTCATCGCCGGTGTCGCGGCCCAGTACGAGTCCGAGGTCGTCTACCACCAGATCCGCGAGGACCTGGAGGAGCAGGGCGTCCTCTTCCTCGACACCGACACCGCGCTCAAGGCGCACCCAGAGCTCTTCAAGGAGTACTTCGGGTCGGTCATCCCCGTCGGCGACAACAAGTTCGCCGCGCTCAACACGGCTGTATGGTCGGGCGGCTCGTTCATCTACGTCCCGCCGGGCGTGCACGTCGAGATCCCGCTGCAGGCCTACTTCCGCATCAACACGGAAAACATGGGTCAGTTCGAGCGGACCCTGATCATCGCCGACGAGGGCTCCTACGTGCACTACGTCGAGGGCTGCACGGCGCCGATCTACTCCTCCGACTCGCTGCACTCCGCGGTCGTCGAGATCGTGGTCAAGAAGAACGCCCGCGTTCGCTACACGACCATCCAGAACTGGTCGAACAACGTCTACAACCTCGTGACGAAGCGGGCAGCCGCGCACGAGGGCGCGACGATGGAGTGGATCGACGGCAACATCGGCTCCAAGGTCACGATGAAGTACCCCGCCGTCTGGCTCCTCGGCGAGCACGCCAAGGGCGAGACGCTCTCGGTCGCCTTCGCCGGTGAGGGCCAGCACCAGGACGCGGGCGCCAAGATGGTCCACGCCGCGCCGCACACCTCGTCCACCATCGTGTCGAAGTCCGTGGCACGAGGTGGCGGGCGCACGTCGTACCGCGGTCTGGTGCAGGTGCTCGAGGGTGCCCACCACTCGAAGTCGACCGTGAAGTGTGACGCGCTGCTGGTCGACACCGTCAGCCGCTCGGACACCTACCCCTACGTCGACGTCCGCGAGGACGACGTCGCGATGGGCCACGAGGCGACGGTGTCCAAGGTCAGCGACAACCAGCTGTTCTACCTGATGAGCCGCGGCCTGACCGAGGACGAGGCCATGGCGATGATCGTGCGCGGGTTCGTCGAGCCCATCGCGCGTGAGCTGCCGATGGAGTACGCCCTCGAGCTGAACCGGCTCATCGAGCTGCAGATGGAAGGAGCCGTCGGCTGATGGAGCGCGGCACGCAGCAGGAGATCGCGCGCCACACCGTCGGCGACGAGGCCACGCTGGAGGGGGCGCCGGCCGTGCAGGTCGCCGCCACCGGCGTGGTCGACAAGCCGCTGGACACGCTCGGCACGGAGGCCGGTCTCGTCGCGCACTCCCACGGCGCGATCCAGCCGGGTGGCAGCAAGGGCCCGGTCCCGGACGCCAGCCGCGCCGAGCGCACGGCGTCGTTCGACCTCGCCGACTTCCCGGTCCCGACCGGCCGCGAGGAGGACTGGCGGTTCACCCCGCTGGATCGGCTGGGCGGCCTGCACGAGGACACCGTCGTCGCGGACGGCAAGGTCGTCGTCGAGGTCGACGCCGCACCCGAGGTCCGCGTCGAGCAGGTACGCCGGGGCGACCCGCGTCTCGGCCGGGCCGGCGCGCCGGGTGACCGCGTCGCCGCGCAGGCGTGGAGGTCTTTCGACACCGCGACCGTGGTCGCCGTACCCGCCGAGGCAGTGACCTCGCGCCCGACGGTCGCGTCGCTGCGCGGCGAGGGCGGCACCGCGTTCGGCCACCTTCTCGTCGAGCTCGGCCACCACGCCGAGGCGACCGTAATCCTCGACTGCGCCGGGTCCGCGACCTACGCCGACAACGTCGAGGTCGTCCTGGGCGACGGCGCCAAGCTGACCCTCGTCGCCGTGCTCGACTGGGCCGACGACGCCGTGCACCTGTCCCAGCACAACATCAAGGTCGGGCGCGACGCGCAGGTCCGCAGCATCGTCGTGACGTTCGGCGGCGACCTCGTGCGCATCTGCCCGCAGGTGGCCTACGACGGGCCCGGCGGCGACGCCGAGCTGCTCGGCATGTACTTCGCCGACGCCGGCCAGCACCTCGAGCACCGGCTCTTCGTCGACCACGCCGTCCCGAGCTGCCGCAGCAACGTCGTCTACAAGGGCGCGCTGCAGGGCCAGGACGCACACACCGTCTGGATCGGCGACGTACTCATCCGGGCCGCCGCGGAGGCGACCGACACTTTCGAGCTCAACCGCAACCTCGTCCTCACCGACGGCGCGCGGGCCGACTCCGTGCCGAACCTCGAGATCGAGACCGGTGAGATCGAGGGGGCCGGCCACGCCAGCGCCACCGGGCGCTTCGATGACGAGCAGCTGTTCTACCTGCAGGCCCGCGGGATCCCGGTCGACGAGGCGCGCCGGCTCGTCGTACGCGGCTTCTTCGCCGAGCTCGTCGCCCGCATCGGCGTGCCGGAGGTCCAGGAGCGCCTGCTCGCCGGGATCGACGCCGAGCTCGAGGGCGCGGTGCGATGAGCGACTACGTCCGTGCCTGTCGGGCCGACGAGGTCGCGGAGGCCTCGGCCGTACGCGTCGTGATCGACGGCGTGCCGGTCGCGGTCGTGCGCAGCGACGGCGAGGTCTACGCGATCCACGACGTCTGCTCCCACGCCAACGTCGCGCTCAGCGAGGGCGAGGTCGAGGACGGCGCGATCGAGTGCTGGCTGCACGGCTCGCGCTTCGACCTCGTCAGCGGACGCCCCAGCGGCCTGCCGGCCACCCAGCCGGTGCCCGTCTACCCCGTGAAGATCGACGGTGACGACGTGCTCGTCTCCGTCTCGAAGGAGAGCCAGTGAGCACACTCGAGATCCGGGACCTGCACGTCTCCGTGGAGACGGAGGCGGGCCCGAAGGAGATCCTGCGCGGGGTCGACCTCACCATCCGCAGCAACGAGACGCACGCGATCATGGGTCCGAACGGCTCGGGCAAGTCGACGCTGGCCTACTCCATCGCCGGACACCCGAAGTACACCGTCACGAGCGGCTCGGTCACCCTCGACGGCGAGGACGTCCTCGCGATGAGTGTCGATGAGCGCGCCCGCGCGGGGCTGTTCCTCGCGATGCAGTACCCGGTCGAGGTCCCGGGCGTGTCGGTGTCGAACTTCCTGCGCACCGCCAAGACCGCGGTCGCCGGCGAGGCGCCGAAGCTGCGCACCTGGGTCAAAGACGTCAAGGGCGCGATGGACAAGCTCGCCATCGACCCGTCCTTCGGCGAGCGCAGCCTCAACGAGGGCTTCTCCGGTGGTGAGAAGAAGCGTCACGAGATCCTCCAGCTCGAGCTGCTCGACCCCAAGGTCGCCGTCCTCGACGAGACAGACTCCGGCCTCGACATCGACGCGCTCAAGGTCGTCTCCGAGGGAGTCAACCGCTTCCGCGAGCGTGGCGACAAGGGCGTGCTGCTGATCACGCACTACACGCGGATCCTGCGCTACATCAAGCCGGACTTCGTGCACGTGTTCGTGGACGGCCGGATGGTCCAGGAGGGCGGCCCCGAGCTGGCCGACCTGCTCGAGACCGAGGGCTACGAGCGCTTCATCGGGCCGCGGGCGGGCGCGTCCTCGTGACGCTGACGAACGAGGCGACGGGTACGGCGGACGCGACGCGACCGCCGTACTCCCGCCTGTTCGACGCGGACCGGCTGGAGCGGATCCGCGCCGACTTCCCGCTCCTGCACCGCACCGTGCGCGACGGGCGCCGGCTGGTCTACCTCGACAGCGGCGCGACGTCCCAGAAGCCGCGCCAGGTCCTCGACGCGGAACGCGAGTTCTACGAGCGGCACAACGGCGCCGTCCACCGCGGCGCGCATCAGCTCTCCGAGGAGGCTACGGACGCCTTCGAGGGCGCCCGGGCCAAGGTCGCCGCCTTCCTCGGCGCCCGTCCCGACGAAATCGTGTTCACCAAGAACGCGACCGAGGGGCTCAACCTGGTCGCCTACGGGTTGTCCAACGCGACGCTCGGTGGCGAGACCGACCCCCGCCTGCGCGTCGGCCCCGGCGACGAGGTCGTCGTCACGGAGATGGAGCACCACGCCAACCTCGTGCCGTGGCAGGAGCTGTGCCGGCGCACGGGCGCGACGCTGCGGTGGTTCGGCCTCACGGACGACGGCCGTCTCGACCTGTCGAACCTCGCCGAGCTCGTCAACGAGCGGACCAAGGTCCTCGCCTTCGTCCACCAGTCCAACATCCTCGGCACGGTCAACCCGGTCGAGCCGCTGGTCGCGCGTGCCCGCGAGGTCGGCGCGATGGTCGTGCTCGACGCGTGCCAGTCCGTGCCGCACCTGCCGGTCGACGTGACCGAGCTCGGCGTGGACTTCCTCGTCTTCTCCGGGCACAAGATGTGCGGCCCGACCGGCGTCGGGGTCCTCTGGGGCCGCCGCGAGCTGCTCGAGGCGCTGCCGCCGTTCCTCACCGGCGGCTCGATGATCGAGCTCGTCCGGATGGAGGGCACGACCTTCGCCCCGCCGCCGCAGCGCTTCGAGGCCGGCACCCCCAACGTCGCGCAGGCCGTCGCCCTGGGCGCGGCGGTGGACTACCTCACCGCCGTCGGCATGGACGAGATCGCCGCCCATGAGCATGCGCTGACAGAGCAGGCGCTCGACGCGCTGCTCGGCGTCGACGGGGTCCGCGTGCTCGGGCCCACGACGGCCGACGCCCGCGGGGGAGCGGTGTCCTTTGCGTTGGACGGGCTGCACCCCCACGACGTCGGTCAGGTCCTCGACGACCTCGGCATCGCCGTACGCGTCGGTCACCACTGCGCCGCACCGGTGTGCCGGCGCTACTCCGTCCCGGCCACGACGCGGGCGACGTTCTACCTCTACACGACACCGGACGAGGTCGATGCACTCGTGTCCGGACTGGATGAGGTCAAGAGGTTCTTCCGCGCATGAAGCTCGAGTCGATGTACCAGGAGATCATCCTGGATCACTACCGCAACCCGCACCACGCCGGGCTGCGCGAGCCCTACGACGCGGAGGTCTCGCACGTGAACCCGACCTGCGGCGACGAGGTCCGCCTGCGGGTCCGGCTCGATGGGGCGGGGGAGGACGCGACGGTCGCGGACGTGTCCTACGAGGGCCTCGGCTGCTCGATCAGCCAGGCTTCGACGTCGGTGATGTCGGACCTGGTCATCGGCCGCCCGTTGCGGGAAGCCCTGCGCCGCCAGGAGGCGTTCTTGGAGCTGATGCAGTCGCGCGGCGCCGGGGAGCCGGACGACGAGGTGCTGGAGGACGCCGTCGCGTTCGCGGGGGTGTCGCGCTACCCGGCGCGGGTGAAGTGCGCGCTGCTGGGCTGGATGGCGATGAAGGACGCGGCCGCGCAGGCGGTGGCGAGGTCCACCGCGGGCGACGGTGGCGGGTTGGTCGACGAGGAGGCACACGCATGAGTGAGACAGGTACGCCGGGCAATGTGGCGGCGGCAGCGGACTCCGTCGGTACGGCGGGCGGTGGGCACGCGGCCGTCGGCTCCTCGCCGTCCATCGAGGAGCTCGAGGAGGCGATGCGCGACGTCGTCGACCCCGAGCTCGGCATCAACGTCGTCGACCTCGGCCTTGTCTACGGCGTCACGGTCCACGACGAGGTCGCCACGATCGACATGACGCTCACCAGCGCGGCGTGCCCGCTGACCGACGTCATCGAGGACCAGACCCGCCAGGCGCTGGAGGGCCTGGTCAAGGACTTCCGCATCAACTGGGTCTGGATGCCGCCGTGGGGGCCGGACAAGATCACCGAGGACGGGCGCGAGCAGCTGCGGGCCCTCGGCTTCGCGGTCTGAGGCAGCGAACTGGCCGGTCCCCGGACGCCACCGCGGCGCGCCGGGGCCCGCCCATGTCCTCCGGCTGGAGCCCGTCCGCGGCTCCGCTGCAGACTCGGTGGCGGGCGCCTGGCCCACACGCCCGCCACGTACCGCCGAGACGTGAACCGCAGTCGCGGCTACCCATGGGCCGTCATCGGCGGCACGCGCCGGTCACGACCACGTCGTCACGCGCGTCGGCGCAGCAGCATGGCGGCGACCCCGCCGAGCACGACCCCGAACACGACGTGCCCGACCAGGCTGTTGAGCGCCATGTCGTTGACGACGAACACGGGCATCCCCATGCGAGCGGGCATCAGCAACAGGGCGCCGACCACCCACAGGACGACGCCATAGACGGCGCCGAGAGCAACGCCACGTCCCACGCCGTTCAGCATCCCGCCGGCTACGGCGCCGAACGTCGCGCCGAACAACGCCGAGATCATCATGTGGACGACCCATCCGACCGCCACGGAGCTGCTGGCGACCAAGCCGGCGACCATGCCCATCATGCCCATCGTCTGCATCATCAGCCCGAAGGCCAAGCCGCCGACGAGGCCACCGGCCGCGCCCGCTCCCACGCGCTGCGCGAGGCTGGAAGCTGCCGTTCCGTCCGTGGTCCCTGCCGTCGTACGTCCAGTCCTGCTACCCGTCGTCGCCATTGCCGACCTCCTTCGACGGCGGGCGCTGGTTGCCCGCCCCGCCCCGCACGCTAAGGGCGGATCTGCGCGCGGTTCTGTGTGCGGGAGCACAGTGCTGAGTTCACCCGCACTGAGGTTCACCCGCACTGAGGTTCACCCGCGCTGAGGTTCACCCGCACTGAGGTCGATCCGTAGAGGTTGATCCCGTACGGAGTGGGTCGCAGAGGGCGGAGTCGACGCCTTCCCTCCGCGTGCGGCTCCCCTTGCCGCCGACGCACCGGCCGGTATCGTCGCCCCGTGGGCTTCTGCGCTCCAGCGACGCGTCGCCGTCCTGGGCTCGTGCCTGTCCTCGTCCCGACGCAGGCGCGCCCGGACCGGTCCTGCCGGCAGGCTCGATCCGTCCGGCCGGCCTGAGGATGCACGAGCAGGTGCGGGACGAGCCCAGAGGGTCTGCGCGGCCGGTCTTCTGCCTCTCCGAGGCCGAGATCTTCCAGGACCTCTCTCCCGACGAGATGTCGGGGATCGCGGCACGCGCGCCGATGCGGACGATCCCTCCGGGGACCGTGGTGTGGCCTCCGCGCGAGTCGCGCAAGACCCTCTTCATCGTGAAGGCCGGGCAGATACGGCTCTACCGGCTCTCTCCGGAGGGGCGGCGGCTGACTCTGGCGGTCCTCGGTCCGGGCGCGTTGTTCGGCGAGATGGACCTCGTCGGTCAACGCATGGGCGACGGGGTCGCCGAGGCCGTGGACGCGAGCGTCTTGTGTCTGATGAGCGAGGACGACGTCCGCAGCATGTTGCTCGCGGACCGGCGGATCGCGACCCGCATCATCGAGGGTTTGGGCCGGCGGCTCGCCGACGTCGAGCAGCGCCTTGCGGACAGCGTGTTCAAGACTGCCCCGCAGCGCGTCGCCGCCGTCCTGTGCCGACTTGCCGCGGCAGCACCGGCGGATACCGGACTGTTTGCCCGACGTGGTGCGGAGATCCGTCTCACGCACGAGCAGCTGTCCGACCTCGTCGGCACGACCCGGGAGACGACGACGAAGCTGCTGGGCGAGCTGCGCGACGCCGGCCTGGTCAGGCTGCGACGCGGAGCGGTCATCGTGCTCGACCGCGCTCGACTCGGTGCCGCAGCCGAAGGCACCTGGCCGACCACGCGCCCGGCGCGACGGGGACCGCCGCCCGACGCCGGTTGACGTCGCGCGGCATCCTCGCCCCTCGCGTCCCAGCGAGGTGACTGCGGCCGCCATCCGTCCCCACGCGGAGGAGCGCAGGACCGCGGCGCACGCTGTCCCCGGCTGGACCGGACGCCACGACGACTGGCGTTCGGCGGTGGCGGCCGGCGCTAGGGCGAGGCAGGCGACACAGGGACCGTGGTCTCGCGCTGCGTGACGTAGCCGCCTCCGCCGCCGCCGCCCGGGTCCCCACAAGCCGCCAGACCCGCAGCGAGGAGGACGGCGCCCAGGGCCGTCGCTACGCGGCGGGACGTCCCGGCGGGCGCCTGGGCCCTCCCTGAGTTCTTGGCTGCCATGACAACCCTCACTTCCAGCATGGACACCGCCGCCGGCGACATATGCGCCGCTGCCCGCGCCGACGTTCACGTCAGGTCCAGCCGCATCCGACGCGTGACAGGCTCTCACGGATTTCCCCTGCCGGGAACCTCCGCGGCCGGCGAGCACCTATGAACCGTTGCCGTACGGCTGGAACGTCTGCCCACCGTCTCGGGAGATGAGGAATTCCTCGGACGTCACGGTGAGGATCCGCAGCGTCCCGTCTTCGTCAATGTCGGCGCCCAGCGCGTGCGGTGAACCGCCGGCTTGCCCGTGTACGGCCCACGTCCTCCCGGCGTCGGTGCTCACAGCGACCGTGCCGGTGGGGGTCACGCCCACGGCCGTCCGCGCGTCGGCGAAGTCGACGACCTGGAGCAGGGGCGCTCCCTGGGGCGCCGTCCACGTCCTCCCGCCGTCGGTCGATCGGACGGTCCCGACGGGCTCGTGACCACCACGGCCGACCCGTCCGGCGACGATCCCAGCGAGAAGGGCGCGACCGGCGGCTCGAGGCGGCGCCACGTGCGGCCGTCGTCGGTGGTCACCAGCTCCGCGCCGTCGAAGGCGAAGACCGTGCCGTGGGATGTCGCGGTCAACGCGTGGAAGTCCGACCGGCCCTCCCGGGACCGCGGCTTCCACGTCCGGCCCCCGTCGCGCGACTCGATCAGCCCGACGGGATTGGGCAGGTCCGCCCCAGCGCCCGGGTGTCCGGACGCGTAGAAGTGGTCCGGGCCGGCCACGGCGAAGCCCATCAGGTCGATCACGGGGCCCACCCGAGCGGGGCCGTCCTCGCCGTAGCGGAAGAGGCCCTCGTGCGTGGCGAGGTAGGCCCGTCCGTCGGCCGGGTTGACCGCCACGCCGTGGACGTGAGCGCTCGGCATCGCCGGGTGGTCCCCGGAGGATCCGGGGGCGCCACCGGACTCCTCCGTCCCGGCCGAGCATGCCGCCAGCACAGTGCATGCGGTCACGGCGACAGCGAGCCGACGCAGCACGTGGCGGGACGCGACGCCGTGCCGGCCACGGCGGGTGGTGGCGTCCGGAACGAATGTCTCGCCCAACCGACTCCCCTCCAGGATCGAATCCATTTTGTCGGATCGCCGACACGAGCACTGCGACCGCCGGTCGCGCGGAAAGGAGCCCGATGAGCAAGCTAGGTGCACTGGGCGGGGTGTCGGCCCTCGTCCTGGGCCTCGCGGCATGCGGCGGCGGATCCGGGACGACGAGCGCTGATGCGCCCGCGGGCGGTCCGTCACCGATGTCCACGAGCGCCTCACCGACACCGACGAGCGCCTCACCGACACCGACGAGCGCCTCACCGTCGCCCGAGGCGAGCACCAGTACGGGCGCCGGGACGGAGGCTGCCGTGGCGATCCGCGACTTCTCCTACGACGTCCCGCAGTCCGTCCCGGCGGGGGCCACCCTGCGGGTGACGAACCATGACAGCGCCCCGCACACCTTCACGGTGAAGGGCGGAGGCGGCGGCGTCCCGGCGGGGAAGACGGTCACGCTCAAGGCCCCGACCAAGCCCGGGACCTACGACGTCGTCTGCTACTTCCACGGGGACATGAAGGGGAAGATCACCGTCTCCTGAGCGGCGGGTCGATCCGGCGCGGGGAAGACGTGGCCCGGCGCCCTCACACGATGCTCGCGACGATGATCGGGTTGGTCCAGATGGCGGTGAACACCACCCCGGCGAGCCCGACGAGTCCAGCGGCCGACACGAGGGCCGCGCTGGTCGAGCGGTCGGTGAAGATCCGGTGGCCCAGGTGGCCGGGGGTCAGCAGGTCCAGGACGAACCACCCGAAGACCAGCAGGGCGATGCCGACGGACGTGTACGCAGCGGCGTAGCGGAGCGACGACAGCAGCGCGACGATCATGCAGGGGTCCCTTCCGGGGTGGGGGCGGTGCGCTCGGCGAGCCAGGCCGCCTGCTCCTCCGCCGTCGGGCGCGGCGTGGGGGGCGAAGCGGGCGTACATGTCGGTCACCAGCGAGTCCGACTCGCGGATCCCCAGGCCAGCAGGCTCGCCGTCGACGGCCCAGGACCCGAGCACGGGGTGTGCGCCGTCATAGGACGGGAGGGCGCTCCAGTGCTGCCAGCAGTAGCCCCCGCCGCCCCACTCCCGCGTCGCCGCGCTGTACGTGTAGTCGGCCGAGACGACGTCGATGCCGTCACCCTCGCGCCCGTGCGGCGGCTTGCGGATGTAGTCCGCCATGCCGTTCGGCCCGTCGAGGTAGGCCGGCAGCAGGTTCTCGTGGCCGGGGTAGAGGTGCCACAGCGCCGCGAGCAGCGCCCTGGTCCGACAGCAGCAGCTTCCACGGCGGCTCGACTCACACGGTGTCGGAGTGTCCCTCGAGGATCCGCGCCCCGAAGGTCTCGCGGACCATGTCCTCTCAGGGATAGAGCTTGAAGGCGACATCGATCGGCCGCTCGTTGAGGTCGACGAAGCGCGAGCGGGCGCTGTCCCACCCGATGCCCTCCACAGTGAGACCGACGGTCTCCAGCCCCGCCTCGATCGCGGTCTCTCGCAGGTAGGCCACGGTCATCCACTCCTCGCCCGAGGGCTCGCCCTCGAAGTGCGCGAAGTGGACAGTGCGCGAGGGCAGGCGGGGTACGGCCGTGCGCCAGGCGGCGACCAGCCGCTCGTGCAGGCTGTTCCACTGGTCGCACGAGGGCATCACGTCCTCGAGCCAGTACCACTGCGCCACCGCGCCCTCCACGAGCCCGAGCGCCGGGGCCCCGGAGGACGACCTCACGTCGCTCCGGGCGCCTGGTGGCATGCCGGCATCGACAGCGCGGATCACCGGTGCAACGGCCGAGCCGTCCCCGGAGTTCGCGCAGGCGCAGGCCGGGATATCGCCTCAGCCGGTCGCCGACCGCGCGCGCCACGCGTGCCGAAAGCGGCGGATCCGCCGTACCAGCGCAAACGCGAGCACCACGCCGAGGAGCAGCAGCACCGCGGCGACGACCGCCGCGGCGACGGGATGGAACACCGCAAGCGTGACCACGCCCGCGACCGTCACGTCCTCCGCGACGCTGGTCACGACGTTGCTCGCCGGCTCGGGGGAGGTGTTCACCGCCAGCCGCAGCGACGCCTTGACGGCATGGCTGGCCAGCGCGGCGCCGCCGCCGGTCGCCGCGGCCGCCGCCTGGTCCAGCGACGTCGCGTCACCGGTCAGCAGCAGGCCGAGCACCGCGCCGGCGGTCGGTCGTACGGCGGTGTGGACGGCGTCCCAGATGCTGTCGACGAAGGGGACCTTGTCCGCGACGAACTCGACGGCGTAGAGCACGAAGGCCGCCACGAGCACGTCGGTGCGTTCCAGCGCCGCCGGCACGCCGTCCACGCCGGCGAAGCGGCCGAGCAGACCGAGCAGCACCACGACGGCGTAGGCGTTGATCCCGCTGGCCCAGCCGCTGGTGAAGACGAGTGGCAGCAGCTCCACGGCGTCAGCTCCCGCCGCTCACAGCGTGGAGAACGTGTCGCAGGTGGACGGGTCCCCCGGAGGACAACCCGCGCTCGTACCACGAGCGACGCTGCTGCGCCGAGCCGTGCGTCCAGGACTCAGGGTCGACCTGGCCGGACGTGCGGGCCTGGATGCGGTCGTGCTGGAGCGCCTCGAGGAAGCCGAGGTCGATATAGACCCGCTCGTCGGCCGGGCAGTAGAACGGGCCGACCTCGGAGGACGCAGCCGCGGCGGGCGGTACTCACCGGAGACGTCCACCGCGCTGTCGTCGAACTGCATGCCGGAGTTGCCCTTCGCTCGCCGGGACGCCACCGGCTTCACGGCGGCAGGCATCGGCCTACCCTGCACCGTTGCGCGGTACGCCGGACCACCGCGCCGCCCCGGTAGACTGTTGACGTGTCTTCGCGTACGCCCTGACCGCGTTCCCGAACCCTGTGTGACCGGAACTCCGGAACCGCCGTCCCGTCGTACCGTTGGAAGAGCTCATGATCACCGCCACCGACCTCGAGCTGCGCGCCGGCTCGCGGATCCTGCTCGAGCACGCCACCTTCCGCGTCGCGCCCGGTGACCGCGTCGGCCTGGTCGGACGCAACGGCGCGGGCAAGACCACCCTCACCAAGGTCCTCGCCGGCGAGGCGCTGCCCGCGGCGGGGACGGTGACTCGCGCCGGTGACGTGGGCTACCTGCCGCAGGACCCGCGCACGGGCGACCTCGAGGTCCTCGCCCGCGACCGCATCCTCGCCGCCCGCGGCCTCGACGCGGTGCTGCGCCGGATGCGCGACACCGAGGGCGAGATGGCCAGCGCCGACGCCGACACCCACGCCAAGGCGATGGCCCGCTACGCCCGGCTCGACGCGGAGTTCCTCGCGCAGGGCGGGTACGCCGCTGAGTCCGAGGCCGCCTCCATCTGCTCGAGCCTCGGGCTGCCCGACCGCGTGCTCGAGCAGCCGCTGCGCACCCTCTCCGGCGGGCAGCGCCGCCGGGTCGAGCTCGCCCGCATCCTGTTCAGCAGTGCGGCCGGGCCGGAGGGCACGCTGCTGCTCGACGAGCCGACCAACCACCTCGACGCCGACTCCATCGTCTGGCTGCGCGACTTCCTCCGGGTCCACAAGGGCGGCCTGATCGTCATCAGCCACGAGGTCGGGCTGCTCGAGGCCTGCGTCAACCGGGTGTTCCACCTCGACGCCAACCGCGCGGAGCTCGACGTCTACAACGTGGGCTGGAAGCCCTACCTCCAGCAGCGCGAGCAGGACGAGCGCCGTCGCCGCCGCGAGCGAGCGAACGCCGAGAAGCAGGCCTCGGCGCTCAAGGCCCAGGCCGACCGGATGCGCTACAAGGCGACCAAGGCCAAGGCGGCACAGAACATGGACCGCCGCGCCGAGCGGCTGCTCAGCGGGTTGGCGGCCTCCCGACAGGCCGACAAGGTGGCCAAGCTGCGCTTCCCCCAGCCGGCGCCGTGCGGCAAGACGCCGCTCACCGCCGCCGGGCTGTCCAAGTCCTACGGCTCCCTGGAGATCTTCACCGACGTCGACCTCGCGATCGACCGCGGGTCACGTGTCGTGGTGCTCGGTCTCAATGGCGCCGGCAAGACCACCCTGCTGCGGCTGCTGTCCGGCATCGAGACGCCGGACACCGGCGAGGTGCTCCCCGGGCACGGGCTCAAGCTCGGCTACTACGCCCAGGAGCACGAGACCCTCGACCCGGACCGCACGGTGCTGGAGAACATGCGCTCGGCGGCACCCGACCTCTCCGACGTCGAGGTGCGCCGCATCCTCGGGTCCTTTCTCTTCTCCGGCGACGACGTCGACAAGCCGGCCGGGGTCCTGTCCGGCGGCGAGAAGACGCGGCTGGCACTGGCCCGACTCGTGGTCTCCAGCGCCAACGTTCTGCTGCTCGACGAGCCCACCAACAACCTCGACCCCGCCAGCCGCGAGGAGGTCCTCGGCGCGCTGCGGACCTACGCTGGTGCGGTGGTCCTCGTCACCCACGACGAGGGGGCCGTCGATGCGCTGGAGCCCGAGCGCGTCGTGCTGCTTCCCGACGGCGTCGAGGACCTGTGGAATGCCGACTACGCCGACCTGGTCGCGCTGGCCTGACGCGTCGACGCGACCGGCACGCCAGGGGCCGTGCCACGACGTGGCACTCGCCCCCGATCTTCGGCGTGGAACCGCTTCCGAGCGGGTAGCAAGCGGCGATGTACCCGTGGGACTGGCGTCCCGGTCCCTGCGGGTCGATCATTGGCCTACCGAATCTCATGCCTCGAGGAGGCAGCCGTGGCCGATCTCAAGAAGGGCGCCCGCGTGACCGGGGGCGACCGGCAGAAGCTCGCGGGGGAGTTGAAGAAGAAGTACACCTCGGGCCAGTCGATCCGGGCCCTGGCCGCGGAGACGAATCGGTCCTACGGCTTCGTCCACCGGATGCTGACCGAGTCCGGTGTCGAGCTGCGCGGACGCGGCGGCGCCACCCGCGGGAAGAAGGCCGGCTGAGCCGCCCGGCCATGCGCCGGCGGTTGAGCCCGCCGCCCGTTCGCCGCGGGACGACGAGGAGCTGACCCGCCGGCACGGTGGCGCCGCCGAGACCGCTGTCGAGGGGTTCCCGCCGCGCCGTTAGGGTCGGCG
>JALYMU010000153.1 GCA_030773595.1 Actinomycetota bacterium
GTGCGTCAGCACCGCGGGCAGCGTCGGCTCACGGTCAGTCCCCGCGCCCGTCCAGTCCCGTCAGTCCCCGGACCGGTCGTCGAGGCTCGCCGGCACGTCGGTGGGACCGGCCTGCGGCGGGCGCGGCCGGCCCTGTGGCAGCAGCCGCAGGGCTGCCAGTGCCACGTCGTCCTCGGCTCCCTCGGGCGCGAAACGGGTGAGAACCGCGTCGCAGAGCTCCTCCAGCCCCAGGTGCGCCATCTCGCGCAGCGTCGCGCACAGCGCGGCCTGCCCCTCGTCGAGGGACTGCCCCCGCCGCTCGACGAGCCCGTCGGTGTAGAGCAGCACCGTCGTCTCGTACGGAAGCGTCACGACGGACTCCGTGCGCGTCGTGCCCGCGTCGATCCCGAGCAGGAGGTCGGCGGCTTCCTCCGGTGACGGGCTGAGCAACGAGACCGTGCCGTCGGGCGCCAGGACGACCGGGGCAGGGTGCCCGGCATTGGACCACCGCATCCGCGTGACTCCGGACGCGCGCTCATCCTCCGTCTGCTCGAAGCGCGCTATGACCGCCGTGGCCGTGGTCTCCAGCTGGAGGACTTCGATCGTCTCGTCGAGGCCGGCGAGCACCGTGGCCGGCCCGCCGCCGGAGCTCGCCGCGATGCCGCGTAGCAGCCCGCGGATCTGCCCCATGGCGGCCGCGGCCTGGGTGTCGTGCCCGACCACGTCGCCGATGACGAGCACCGTGTGCCCGTCGCGCTGGAGGAACGAGTCGTACCAGTCCCCACCCACCTGCGCGACCGAGGCAGCGGGAACGTAGCGGACGGCGATCTGGAGGTGGTCCGGCTGGGGCGGGCGGGTCAGCAGGCTGCGCTGGAGCTGCTCGGCCAGGTTGCGCTGCTGCTCGTAGAGCCGGGCGTTGTCAAGCGCGAGGCCGGCGCGGTTGGCGATCTCCGCCACGGTGTCGACGTCCTCGGGGCGCGGCTCGCCGCGGTCGCGCCAGCACAGTGTGAGCAGGCCGAGGGTCCGGCCCCTCGCGCGGATCGGTTGGATCACGTGCGCGCGTGGGGAAAGGTGACCGACCAGTTGATCGGTGTCCTCCCCCGTGTGCGTCGCCACGGGTGGGGACGGCAACGCGGTGACGACGACGGCGTCTCGGCTCCGCAGCGCACGCACGATCGGCGCGAGGTCGTCGAGCGTGCGGATCCGATTGCGCGTGTAGCGCTCCAGCACGGGCCGCATAGCCGGGTCGGCGTGCCATGAGCCGACGTCCCGGAGGCCGCGGCGAGGGTCGTGGCGCGCGGCGAGGTCGTCGTCGACGAGCGAGACGATGCACCAGTCGGCCAGCGCGGGGACGACCATGCGGGCCAGTCGGGCGACCGCGGTCTGCAGGTCCAGGGTCTCGGTCAGCTCGGCCGCTGCGCCGGCGATCAGCGTCGAGCGCTCCAGCTCCGACCGCCGAGCGGTGACGTCGGCGAAGTACACGGACAGCCCGTCGGGGGCGGGCCATGCCCGCAGCTCGTACCAGCCGTCGAGCGGCGCGGGGTAGTACGCCTCGAAGCTGGTCGGCTTCCCGGACTCCATCGCACCCCGGTAGTGCCGCTCGAACTCCGAGCCCACCGAGTCGGGGAACAGCTCCCAGATCACGCCGCCGAGGAGCTCCTCGCGAGAGCGCCCGAGCAGCCGCTCGGCCTCGGCGTTGACGTAGGTCAGGCGCCAGTCGCGGTCCAGGAAGTAAAACGCGGACGGCATGGTCTCGAGGACGCGCGAGATCCTGGCCTCGCCCTCACGGACGGCGGTCGTGTCGGATGCCGCGCCGAGCAGACGCACCGCAGCGCCGTTCTCGCCGAGAGCACGTCCGCGGGCGTGGACCCACCGGGTGCCGTCGGGGAGCACGACGCGGTACTCCGCGTCATAGGTTCCGCACGACTGGATCGCCTGCTCGAGCGCCTGGGTGACGCGCGGCAGGTCGTCGGGATGCACCCGCTCGTCGAAGGCGCGGATCGAGCCGTCGAACCCGCCATCGGCGTAGCCGAAAATCTCCAGCAGTCGGTCGTCCCACGACAAGGCGCCGGAGCGGAGGTCCCAGTCGAAGGTGCCGATTCCTGCGGCTTGCCGAGCGAGGTCCCACCGGGTCCGGCTGACGTCGTACTCGCCCGACAGGGCGCTCAGCTCGAGCTCGGCCACGATGGACGGCGCGAGCTGCTCGAGCACCTCGAGATCGGCGTCGGACCACGTGCGGGCGGCCCGGTCGAACACGCACAGCACCCCGACGATGTTGCCGTCGTCAGCGACCAGCGGCACGCCGAGGTAGGACCCGACCACCCCGGCCGTGACGGGCGCGAGGTCGCGCACACGCGCGTCGGACGGGGCGTCGGGCACGACGAGAGGTGCACGCGAGGCAGCCGTGACCGTGCACAACGAGTCCTCTAGCGCGCCCTGACTGCCGTGCGCCCCATCCGGCAGTCCGGCGCCGCCGGCGACCGTCTGCACGTCGGACAGGAGTGACACCTGGGCCGCGTCGGCCCGCACGAGGCGGGCCGCGAGGTCGGCGAGCCGGTCGAGGGCGCTGCTCGTGCCATGGCGCGGCAGGAGCCGGCGCGCGGCAGCGGCCTCCGCGGAGGACGGGAACCCGGCCGACGGCTCGGACGCCGGCACGGGCGCCGCGAGTCGTTCGGTCACCGGCCGGTCCTCCCGTTCCTCCGATCGGACCCGTCCGGCCCGGGTGTGCCGACCTATTGTGAGGCCTCGCCGGGCCGAATGGCACGTTCTGCCCATTTGCTTCTCGCCGGTGACGTGCCCACTCCGCGGCGCTGATCGCAACTCATGTGTGGAGGCAGGCGTCCCCAGCTCGGCGGACCGGCTGGCCCCGGGCGCCGGGAGGCGCGCCGGGGCCCTGGCGCGGACATGGCTCGAAGCGAGCCACCGGCGGCGGAGGCGGAGGGATTTGAACCCTCGATGGGCTTGAGACCCAAACCGCATTAGCAGTGCGGCGCCATAGACCGGACTAGGCGACGCCTCCACGCGGCACCGGGATGCCGCGGGACAGAGCGTATCCGGCCCCCGCGCCGGGGAGCAAAGGGCCGGTGCGCAGGGCCCGGGCGATGGTCCCGGCCCGCCCGCCCCTGGGCAGCAGGCTCCGGCCGAGCGACGCAGGGCAGGCACGTGACAAGCCGAGGCGGCCCTGGCGTCGAATTACACCCGGCGGCACGCTGGTGTCCCGCGCACACGACGGAGGTCTGCCATGGCGACAACGAGCAGCGGCGCTGGACCCGGACGGGCGACCGCGGCGGACCGGCGCGGGCTCCTCCCGCTGCTGCTGCGCCTGGTGGTGGTCGCCGCCCTCGGCGTCGTGAGCTACGTCCACGCCGTGCTCGCACCGACGTACCGGTTCGTCGGGACGCAGGTCACGCTCGGTGACCTCTTCTGGGTGCAGGCGGCGCTCGTGGGACTCGTCGCGCTCTGGCTGCTGGTCCGGCCGGGCCCGCTGGCCTGGGCGGCGGCCGCCGCGGCCGGCCTCGGCTCCTTCCTCGCCGTGGTCGGCACCGTGTACGTCGCGCTGCCGGCGATCGGGCCCCTGCCGGCGGTCTTCGAGCCGGTGTGGTTCCGCGAGAAGGTGCTCGCCGCGGTGGCGGCGGGCGTCGCCGGCTTCGGTGCCCTGCCCTACGCCGCCGCCGGCCTTCTGGGCCTCGCCAGGAGGCGCTCCGGGTCCTGAGGGGGGACCGGCCCACGCCCTCAGCCGAGCGTTCGGACGTCGAGGGCCCCCTCGGCGTACCACTGGCGGACCAGCTTCTTGTCGAACTTCCCCACCGACGTCTTCGGCACCTCGGCGACGAAGGCCCACCGCTCCGGCAGCTGCCAGCGCGCCACCCGCTCGGCGAGGTGGCTGCGCAGGCCGCATGGGTCCACCGGCGCCTCCGGCGCGAGCACGACGGCGGCCAGCGGGCGCTCCCCCCACCGCTCGTCGGGCACGCCGACGACCGTCGCCTCGCGGACGTCCGGGTGCGCCATCAGGTGGTTCTCCAGCGCCACGGAGGAGATCCACTCGCCGCCCGACTTGATGACATCCTTCGCGCGGTCGGTGAGCGTGAGGTAGCCGTCCTCCGTCAGCGTGCCGACGTCACCGGTGCGCAGCCAGCCGTCCTCGGTGAAGCGGCCGGGGTCCACGTCCCCGTAGTAGGACCCCGTCACCCACGGACCGCGCACCTCGACCTCGCCGGCGCTCTCGCCGTCCCACGGGAGCAGGGCGCCGTCCGGGCCGGCGAGGCGGGCCTCGACGGAGGAGGCAAGCCGCCCCTGCGTGACGCGGTAGCGCATGGCGTCCCCGGCCGGGAGCCCCGCCGGTGGCAGGGCCACCGTACCGAGCGGGGAGGTCTCCGTCATGCCCCACGCGTGGATGACGCGTACGCCGTGGCGCTGCTCGTAGGCCTCAATCAGCGCGGGCGGGCACGCCGAGCCGCCGACCACCACCTCGCGCAGGCTCGACACGTCGGCGCGGCTCTCCTCGAGGTGGGCGAGCAGGTCCGTCCACAGCGTGGGGACCGCCGCGGCGGCGGTCACCCGCTCGGACTCGATGACCCGTGCCAGCTGGGGGGCCTGGAGGAAACGGTCGGGCAGCACGAGGTCCGCGCCGGCCATCACCGCGGCGTAGGGCAGGCCCCAGGCGCTCGCGTGGAACATCGGTACGACGGCGAGGATGCGGTCGCCCTGCGAGATGCGCAGGAAGTCGCCGGTGGTGAGCTGCAGGGTGTGGAGGTACGTCGAGCGGTGGCTGTAGGCGACCCCACGCGGGTCGCCCGTGGTGCCCGACGTGTAGCACATGGCGGCCGCCTCACGCTCGTCCAGCACCGGCCATGCATACGTGTCCGGCTGGTCGGCGAGCAGGGACTCGTAGTCGTGCACGTCCACCCCCGGCACGGCAAGCGCGTCGCGCGTCTCCGGCGGCACGCTCCCGCTCACGACGACGTGGCGGACCGTCTTCATGCCGGGCAGCAGCGCCACGAGAGGCGCAGCGAGCGACGCGTCGACCACGACCACGTGGTCCTCGGCGTGGTTGGCGACGTAGCGGAGCTGGTCCGCGGACAGCCGGATGTTGAGCGTGTGCAGGACGGCACCCATCGACGGCACCGCGAGGTAGGCCTCGAGATGCTCCTGGTTGTTCCACTGGAACGTCGCCACCCGCTGGTCGCCGGTCACGCCGATACCGCGCAGGGCGTGGGCCAGCCGGGCGGCGCGGCGCCCGACCTCGGCGTACGTCGCGCGGCGGGCGCCGTCCCCGGTCCACGTCACGACCTGGGAACTCGCGTGCACGGTCGTCCCGTGCTGGAGAATCCGCGACACCAGCAGCGGAACGTCCATCATCGTGGAGCGCACGGCTCTCCCCCGTCGGTCTGTCGGTCGACGTCGGCGAACAATGCCATGTCAGTGCAGCAGCGGGAGCAGCGCGGTCGTCAGAGCGGCGACCAACACGAGAGTCAGGTAGCCGATGACGAGACGGGTGTCGCGCAGCACGCACGCGCTGCGCTGCAGCCCCGCCCGCCGCGCCCGGACGTAGCCGGCGAGGCCCAGGCCGGCGAAGGCGGCGACCACCCATGGCCCGCCGAGCCACGCGAGCAGCGCGACCGTCGTGTAGACGCACAGCCGGAGTGGGTCGTACGTGGCGGTCCGGCTCAGGGTGCCGATGGTCGGCGGTCGCCATGGGGCCTCCGTTCGGTCTCGACAGGTGTCCGTGACACTCCGGACACGACAGGCAGCCGCTGCCGGCTCAGCTCCGGCCACGCCTGTACGGCGCAGAAGGGCGCGCACTGGTCCTGCGTCGCGCTGCGCGTCCCGACGTGGACGCAGCACTGGGTGAGCCGTTCCTCGATCATCGTGTGGACGTCCATGAACGGCTTCACCGTCAACCGGACCACGCGCTTCCCCAGCATGCGGCGCAGTGCTTCCCGCCGGCCGGGCAGCACCAGCCGCAGGAGCGTGGACAGCCCGAGGTCGCAGGAGTCGCAGACGTTGCGCCACAGCTCGCCGATCGAGGGATGACTCAGGCTCGACTGCTCGGAGAGCAGTCCGAGGAGGGACTCCCGCACGGCCTCGCGCGCCTGTCGCGGGAGCTCGTCGTCGGCGATGCGGTTGGCGACGAGCCCGAGGTGCTCGCGCAGCCGTTCGTGGCCGACGAGCGAGACGAGGGAGCGCCAGTTCCCTGCGTCGTCGCGGATGAGGTAGCCGACGCTGCAGCAGTGCGGGTGCGAGCACGGCAGCGCGGTGAGGTCGCGCCAGGTCACCAGCGCTCCGGTCTGTGGCCCGAGCCGCGACAGGACACCTGTGTGTGTCAGGCGTTCCATCGGGTCGACCGGCTCGGACCGCCCGGAGCCGAAGACCGGTTGAATCGGACGCCGCCGACGTACGGCGTGTCCAGCGCGACGCGGACGACGTCGCCGATCTCGCCGTCGTTGACGCCGAGGGCCGCGGTCATGGTCAGGGTGGTGAAGACTCCGCGCTCGGACAGCCGGCGCAGAGCCTCGGCCTTGAGGGCGCGCAGGTCGCCACCGCGGTGGTGGCGTGAGCTCTCCGCGGACGTCCCGTCGTACTGCAGGTAGACCTCGACCCGCTCCCGGCGGCGCGCCAGCAGGTCGGCCAACTCGGTGTCCCGGGCGATGCGGACGCCGTTCGTGTTGAGCAGGATGCGTACGACGGGCCGCGCGACGAGCTCGTCGAGGAGGCGCGCCAGCTCGGGGTGCAGCGTGGGCTCCCCGCCACTGAGCATGACGACGTCGAGACGGCCGTTCTCGCGCTGCAGACGCTGGTCGACGTTGGCGAGGATGTCCTCGACCAGCACCACGCCGCCCAGGTCGGGGGCGGAGTCCGCGAAGCAGGTCGGGCAGCGCAGGTTGCACTCGTCGAGGAGGTTGACGAGCAGGATGCAGATGTGTTGGGTCTGCATCTCGCCGAGCCCGGCGAGATAGCCGCCCGGCAGCGGCGCGTAGTTCCCCGGCGTGTCCGGGGTGTGCTGCTTGGTGGGCGCGGTCCACTGCTCGAGGTAGGCGAGGATCTCCGGGTCCTCGTCGTACAGCGACCGGACGAGGCCGTGCTCGCCGCAGCCGCGCTCGAGCCAAACCCGGCCGCCGCGCTCCACCAGCCAGCCGCGCAGTCGCGGCACGGCGGCCAGCGGGCGGGTCGGGTGCTCGACGTGGCACCGGGGGCAGAACGCGTCGACGTAGCGCAGGATGCGGTCGCCGCGCAGCGGCATGCCGGTGGTCATCCGAGGTCTCCACCGAACTCGACCGCGATCCAGGCGAAGCAAGCTCCGGCGGTGACCACGTCGAAGAGTGCCCAGCCGATGAGAGTGCCGAGCGCCAGTCCGCGAGTCGACGCTCGTCTCGCGGCGGCCATCACGACACCGGTCGTGGCCGGGACCACGGCGAACACCAGGAACCTGAGAACCGCCGAGTCCGTGTTGAAGACTGCAAGCGCCAGGGGAAGGCTCACGAAGCCCACGAGGAGTCCCCACCCGACGCCGCTCTTGACGGCCTCGCGCGGGAACCGCGGTTCCGTGCCCCTGCCACCTGCCTCGTCCACGACGTCATCCCCTCACGAGGCCGTGTAGACGGCGATGGCGGCGAAGCAGGCGACGGCGCCGAGCACGATGGTCAGGGCCCAGCCGATCAGGACTTCGAGCGCCAACCCTCGGCTGCCAGGGGTCTTCGCCAGTCCGATGGCGACGCCGGCGCCGACCGGGATCAGGGCGAAGGTGAACACACCGGGTAGCGCGGTTAGCTCGAGAGCAGCCTGTACCGCACCGGACAGGAGAGGCAGCCCGACGCTGAGCGCGATGCCTAGTGCGACGCCGCCGGCGATCGCGCCGCGGCAGAACCTGCGCTCCGGCCGCGCGTAGGGATGGTGGGTCGGGAGGACCAGGTGCCCTGCCCGTAGGACGGCGGCCTGTCATACCGCGGTTCCGCGCCGCCGCGCTGGTGCAAGGCTTCGTCGCCATGCGGCTTCGACGCGCCGCTGCCGCCGCCGGGCGCATCGCCACGAGCGTCGTCCGGACCGTCGGCCCGGCTCGGCACGTCATCGGTCATCGCCGCCTCCTCCCAACATCAGCCGTTGGACATCGGGTAGCAGATGGGGAAGCCGATCAGGATCCACATGCCCCACGCGACGAGAAGGCCCAACGCGAAGCCACGGGGCTTTCGCTGTCTCGCAACGTCGAAGCATCGGCCCCCCGCCTAGCGGCACGAGCAGGGTTGCCGCGAATCCGCCCAGGACCGGGTTCTCGAACGGCACACCACCCGAGGCGAACGTCAGGAAGGCACCCAGGTAGATCAGCCCCAAGCACACGACCAGTCCCACGACGACGCCGGTGGCGACCGCGACCGCGTCGTAGCCAGCATCCGGGCGGCGCGGGAGCGGCTCGAAGCGCGGGATGTCGTCGCTTGGGGGACCGTCAGAGTCGGTTTTCCGCTCCGGGCCTTCGGTCATCGAAGGTCCGATCGGTCGCTGGGGGCATCGTCGTCTCCCGAGGATCGAGTAGCCCGGCGGGAGTGCGCTCGTCGCTCACCGCGTCTGCCCTACGGTCGTCGCGCGCCACGGCCGGGCACGCCGCACGAGCGCGTCCGGCACCCCGATGTACCACCCGCGCCGCCACCCCAGCAGGACGCGAGCGATCACCATCGGGCCCACGAGCAGCAGGAACCACTGCGGCCGGGTCAGGCTCAGCGCGACGACCTCGTTCGCCCGCACGAACTCCACGGCGAAGCGGAACACGGCGTACGCCGCGAGGTAGAGCGTCAGCAGCTCACCCGGCCGGTGCCGAGCGCGGCGTACCCGCATCAGCAGCACGAAGGCGACGAGATGGAAGCCGATCTCGTAGAGGAACGACGGGTGCATCGCCGCCCCGGCCACGCACCCGGGGCACTGCGGCACGGTGGCGGGTGCGTGCACACCCCACGGCAGCGACGTCACCCGGCCCGGCGCCTCGGCCAGATGGCACCCGATGCGGCCGACCGCCATGCCGAGGGCGACGGCGGGCGCGAACGCATCACCGGTGCGGACCGTGTAGCCGCCGAGGCGCTTCGCGACGAGGACACCGACGTAGGCACCCGCCAGCCCGCCGAGGATACTCTTCGCGCCGTACTGCCAGGCCAGCGCGAGCGAGGGGTTGTCCCCCGGGTCGAGGTGGCGCAGCCAACCCGACAGGCGCATGCCGATTCCGCCTCCGACCAGAGCCCCGGTGACCGCGACGAGCATCGCGTCCCGGTCGAGGTCGAGCCTCCGGGTCTCGGCCAGGACCACGAGCGCCGCGACGGCGACCCCGAGAGCGACGAACACCATGTGCGTCGCGACGTCGACGTCCCCCATGCGGAACAGGACCGGGTGCACCCGCAGCCCTCCTCGGCCGTCGCGACGGGTGGTCGGAGACTAGTCCCTCCGCGCCGTGGTCACGCTCCCGGCCACGACGGCGGGACGGCGCCGCCGCACGGGCAACTTCGCCGTGCTCGATCCCGCGGGGTGTCGCCGAGGGGACGGCGTACGCGTGGAGCGTCGCGTGGGGGGAGGACGGCGGAGGGGTGCGGGAGCCGACGCTCTCCCGCACCCCTCCCCGTGACCCTGCCTTCGACGGTCAGGTTGCCGGTCAGGCGGCCTTGACGAAGTACTGCGCGCCCGAACCGTTGCAGTCCCAGATCTGCAGCCGGGCCCCGTTCGCCGTCGAGCCTGACGGCGAGTCGATGCACCGGCCCGAGGCGGGGTTGCGCAGCGTGTTGCCGACCTGCTGCCACTGCTGCGCGCCACTGCCGTTGCAGTCCCACAGCTGCAGCTGGGCCCCGTTGGCGGTCGAGCCGCCCGTCACGTCCAGGCATCGGCCGAGGGTGCGCAACGACGTGCCGTTCCACGTCCACTGCTGTCCGTCGCCTGCGTACCGAGGCACGTCCACAGCTGCACGGCCGCGCCGTTGCCGCCGGTGTCGTCACCGGCCACGTCGACGCACTTGCCACCCGGGCCGTTGATCTGGGTTGCGCCCGACGGCGGCGGCGTCGACGACCCGCCACCGACGCGGAACACCTGCGCTGCCGAGCCGTTGCAGTCCCAGATCTGCAGCCGAGTGCCGTTCGCCGTGGACCCCGATGGCGAGTCCACGCACCGCCCCGACGCGGGGTTGCGCAGCGACCCGTTCGACAGCTGCTCCCACTGCTGGGCGCCACCGCCGTTGCAGTCCCACAGCTGCAGCTTCGCCCCGTTCGCCGTGGACCCGCCCGTCACGTCCAGGCAGCGGCCGAGCGTCCGCAGCGACGTCCCGTTCCACGACCAGTACTGGTCCGTCGCGCCCGACCCCAGGCAGTCCCACAGCTTTACCGCAGCACCGTTGCCACCCGTGTTGTCACCGGCCACGTCGACGCACTTCCCACCCGGACCTGTGATCTGCGACCCCGACGGGCTCGTCGGCGGCGGAGGCGGCGGGGTGCCCCCGCCGAACGGGTGCACCGTCATGCCGGCCGCGGTCGGGTTGGGCGAGTCGATCACCGGCGCGAACGGGCCGACGTCGTCGTACGCGAAGCCGTACGCACGACCGCCGATGCCGTACTGGTGCAGCACCTTCGAGTACAGGTCCGACTGCGCCTGCAGGTAGAACTACGACGGGTCGGTCGTCGGCTGACGGTCGAACATCACCCGCGTCGACGTCGACAGCGTGGCCCGGTGGAACGCGGCGCAGACCCGGGCCCCGAAGGCGAGGATCCCCGGCACGTCCGGCCGGTTGACGGTCGGCTGGAGCGCCCCCTCGCAGCCGAACACGTCACGGGTGGTCGGTCGGGGGAGGGTGCCGACGATGCCGCCGCTCGGGTTGCGCACGGTCATGGTGGTGCCCGACACGGTGCCGGTGAAGACGCCCCACGCGGTGTCGACGCTGAGGGTGCGCGTCGAGTAGTAGGACCAGACCGCCGAGATGTAGGAGTCCAGGTACGTGGAGCTGAACACGCCGTTCGCGATGCCGTGGGTCGGCGCGAGCACCCGCAGGACCGAGCCGTCGGGAGCGGTCTGGCGCAACCGCGTCCAGTCGCCGCCCAGCGCGTTCATCGCGTCGAGCACGGTCTGCCGGCTCGCGGTGCTGCCCTCCGTCTGGGTCACGCCGTTCGTGGTGACGTTGACGGTCAGCGACATGCTGTACATGTCGACGCCCGTGGTGTTGATGAAGATCCGCTCACCGACGCGGGCGAACTCCGTCCAGTCGTACAGGATGTTGCGGTTGGGATCGGCGGCGTTCCAGGGCGCCGGCTCCACGAGGCCCGACGTCGTCAGGAAGAACTGCATCTTCTGCCCGAACGACAGGTAGATGCGCCCACCCGAGAGGTTCGGCGGCAGCCTGATCGTCTTGCTGGTCGCGTTCGCCGGGCCCGCGATGGAGACGTCGGGCGCGGCGACCGGCCCGTTCGGCGTCGACGACGGGAACGTGAACGCGCGCCACGTGCCGCTCGCGTCGACGTAGCCCTGCTGGTTGGTCGTGCGTTGCGCGCCATCACGTAGATGTACGTCGCGTCGGCGCGCCCGGAGTTGTTGGTGACGGTGAACGGCAGCTGGGCGACCGCGTGCGCGGCCGGCGGGTTGAGCGCCAGGACCACGGCCTGCAGCAGCACGGCGAGGACGACGGCGAGGACGACGGCGACGCCGCCTCTTCGGGGGAAGGTGGACGAGCTCATGCGCGACTCCTGTGACCTGTGAGGGGGACCTGGTGAGGGTCAGGCGGCCTTGACGAAGTACTGCGCGCCCGAACCGTTGCAGTCCCAGATCTGCAGCCGGGCCCCGTTCGCCGTCGAGCCTGACGGGGAGTCGATGCACCGGCCCGAGGCGGGGTTGCGCAGCGTGTTGCCGACCTGCTGCCACTGCTGGGCGCCGCTGCCGTTGCAGTCCCACAGCTGCAGCTTCGCGCCGTTCGCCGTCGACCCGGCGGTCACGTCCAGGCATCGGCCGAGGGTGCGCAACGACGTGCCGTTCCACGTCCACTGCTGGTCCGTCGCCTGCGTACCGAGGCACGTCCACAGCTGCACGGCCGCGCCGTTGCCGCCGGTGTCGTCACCGGCCACGTCGACGCACTTGCCACCCGGGCCGTTGATCTGGGTCGCACCCGACGTCGAACCGCTGCCGACCACGAACGACTGCGCGCCCGAACCGTTGCAGTCCCAGATCTGCAGCCGCGCACCGTTCGCCGTCGATCCCGATGGGGAGTCGATGCACCGGCCCGACGCCGGGTTGCGCAACGTGTTCCCGACCTGCTGCCACTGCTGCGCACCGGACCCGTTGCAGTCCCACAGCTGCAGCTTCGCCCCGTTCGCGGTCGACCCGGCGGTCACGTCCAGGCACCGGCCGAGCGTCCGCAGCGACGTCCCGTTCCACGACCAGTGCTGGTCCGCCGCCTGCGTACCGAGGCACGTCCACAGCTGCACCGCGGCACCGTTGGCGCCGCTGTCGTCACCCGCGATGTCGACGCACTTCCCACCCGGACCCTTGATCTGCTGGCCGGACGGCGCCGGAGGCGGCTGCGGGGTGCTCGCCTGGTAGGTGGCGACGTAGTCGATGACGTACTGCGCCGGGAACGGCGTCGAGGCGTTGGGGCTGCCTGGCCAGTTCCCGCCGACCGCGAGGTTCAGGATGATGAAGAACGGCTTGTTGAACACCCACGGGTTGCCGCCGACGTCGGCCGGCGTGCGCGTCGCGAAGTGGACGTCGTCGACGTACCACCGGATCCAGTCCGGTCCCCACTCGACGCGGAACGTGTGGAAGCCCGACGAGAAGTTGCCGCTGGGCAGCGTGTAGCTGGTTCCGGTGCTGCCCGCCCCGGAGTAGCCGGGGCCGTGGATGGTGCCGTAGGTCTTGTTGGTCTCGTGGCCGAGGATCTCCATGATGTCGATCTCGCCGGAGTTCGGCCAGCCGACGCTGCCGATGTCCTGCCCCAGCATCCAGAACGCCGGCCAGAGGCCCTGCCCCGCGGGGACGCGCAGGCGCGCCTCGATCCGGCCGTACTGCTGGGTGAACTTGCCCTGCGTGAGGATGCGGCCGGACGTGTGCGTGCAGGCGCCGTACCAGCAGCTGCCGAAGTTCTCCTGGCGGGCGGTGATGACGAGGTTGCCGGCGCCGTCGTGGCTGACGTTGCTCGGTCGGTTGGTGTAGTTCTGCAGCTCCGCGTTGCCCCAGCCGCCGCCGCCGAGGTCGAAGTTCCACTTCGCCGGGTCCGGCGAGGTCCCGGCGGCTCCGTTGAAGTCCTCGATCCAGACCGGCGTCCAGCCGGACGGTGTCGGTGGGGCGGCGGCGACGGCGGTGCCGTTCGGCACGATCAGTGCCGCAGCGGCGGTCGCGGCGATGGCGATCGCCGTGCGGAACCGGTTACGGACGCGGCCAAGGCGCATGGCACTACTCCCACTCCTGACGAAGGGCATGCGGAAGCCGGTCGTCGATCTCCTCCTCGGACGCGAGGACGCGTGCACGGTGACGCGTCCCGGTTCCTGCAGGTTGCGCTCGCCGTCGTGGAGCTGCTGCTGTTCGGCGACCGGGCGAGACGTGGACGGCTCGCGGGCCTCGGGCGAAACCCGGCATTGCGGAGATTGGCAGGCAAACCGGACGCTGGTCAAGAGGTGAGCCGCGGATGAACATTTCGCTTGCCGCCCTTGCGTGAGAGCGCTTGCACTGGCACGGTGCGGATGCCCGTCTCGTCCCCTTGCGACGGGTCCGTCCCGCGTACGGAGAACATCCGTCATGTCCATGTGTCCTACGAGCACGCCCTCGCGCGCGCTGCGCCTCCCGGCGTCGCTCGCCCGCAAGGTCGTCCGTCGTCGCGCTGACGCTCGCGCCGCTCGCGCCCGCCCCCGCCTCGGCCGGCGTCGCCGAGGACCGCGACGACGCCGCGATGGCGAAGTTGCTCACCTGGTTCGACACGGGCACGGGCAACTGGAACAACGACACGTCCGACGGACTGCCGTGGATGACGGGGGTCGGGCTCGACACGGTCGTGAACACGTACGAGCGGACGCGCGACGTCCGCTACCTCAACGTCCTCGAGAAGTCGTACACGCGCTACGTCGGCCGCCTGGCGCACTTCTACGACGACGACGGCCGGTACCTCAACGCGTGGATCCGGGCGTACGACGTGACGCAGGACCCGAAGTACCTCGCCGAGGCGAAGCGCATCTTCACCGAGATGACGACGGCGTGGGACGGCACCTGCGGCGGCGGTGTCTGGTGGAACAAGGACCGGCAGTACAAGAACGCCATCACGAACGAGCTCTTTATGCTCGCCGCCGCGCGACTGCACCGCCGCTCCCCCAACGGCACAGGCGCCGGGAGCTACTACGACTGGGCGATGCGGTCGTGGACCTGGTTCAACAACAGCGGGATGATCAACAGCTCGAACCTCGTGAACGACGGGCTGAACGCGTCCTGCCAGAACAACAACGACGTCACGTGGACGTACAACCAAGGCGTCATCCTCGGCGCGCTCAC
>JALYMU010000154.1 GCA_030773595.1 Actinomycetota bacterium
CTAGGTAGATCACGGCGAACAGGAATTCGGCGATGACGCCAGCTCGGCGAAGGTCGGGACGAGGTCGAGCAGCATGCGAACAGGGTTCAGCTCGCCGAGTTCCGCCGCGGAGAGCGCGCAGTTTACCGCAGCCTCGAGGTCGTCGATCACAGCCGGTTGACGCGGCTGCGGTCCCGCTGGCTGACGCGGCTGGCCTTCTTGTTTGCTGAAGCCGAGCACCCGGCAGGTCACCGCGACACCGCAATCGGCAGAGTACCGAACGTCAGTGCCGGGACTGCCCTCGGGGGCACCCATCTTTGCGAGCGCCCTGATGAGCGGCATTGCCGCTCGAGCACGTTGTCCCACGTGCCGTCAACCATTACCGCCGATGCCGGCCGTGAACGGTTTGCCAGGCCGGAACCGCTCCGGCAGATAGCGCATCGGGATGCCGTACTACAGCCGGTAGATCGCGCCCTCCACCAGCGGTCGGTGACCACGCATCGTGGAGTGCCCCCGCTTCCCCTGACACCTGATCTGAGGCGACGATGGTCGCCGGAGAGGAGTCCGTATGCCGGCACCGAGGTCCCCGGAGTTCCGTCGTCGAGCCGTTGAGCTGGCCCGGATGCGGGAGAAGCCGATCGCGCAGATCGCGAAGGACCTGGGCATCGCCGAGTCGGGGCTACGGCGCTGGATGGCGCAGGCCGACATCGACGAGGGCAAGCGCGAGGGCCTGACCAGCGACGAGCGAACCGAGCTGGTCGAGCTCCGCCACCAAAAGCGCGTGCTGGAGATGGAAGTGGAGATCCTCAAGCGCGCCAGCGCCTACTTCGCCCGGGAGAACATCCTCCCAAAATGATCTACCCGGTGGTCCGTGAGCTCGCCGCCGACGGGATCCCCGTCGCGACGGCCTGCCGGGTCCTACAGGTCTCCACCTCCGGCTACTACGAGTGGGGCAGCCGCCCAGCCAGCGACCGGGCCTAGGAGCAGGCGCACCTGATGCACGCCATCCGCGAGGCGCACGCCGCCTCCTACGGCACCTACGGCCAGCGGCGGGTCCACGCCGAGCTCGTGCTCGGGCAGCGGCTGCAGGTCAGTCACGGCCGGGTCGAGCGGCTCATGCGGAGCACAGGCCTGCAAGGCGTGTACCGCAGGCGGTTGCGCGGCTGCACCCGCCGCGACCAGGCAGCGACCCCGTCGGCGGACCTGGTCGAACGCGACTTCCGCCCCGACGCGCCGGACCGGCTCTACGTCGCCGACATCACCCAGCACCGCACCAGCGAGGGCTGGTACTACCTGGCCGTCGTCCTGGACTGCTTCAGCCGCCGCGTCGTCGGGTGGGCGATGGCCGAGCACCCGCGCAGCGAACTGGTCGTCGACGCGCTGCAGATGGCGCTGTGGAACCGCCGACCCCAACCCGGAACGATCTTCCACAGCGACCACGGGACGCAGGGCGGATTCAACCGGTCGTCGCAACACCGGCTTGTTGGAGCAACAGTAGGTGCTCGTTCATGGCCTCGGCTGGCGTCTTCCAGCCGAGGGTCTTGCGTGGCCGGCTGCTGAGGGCGTCGGCGACAGCGACGAGGTCGTGAGCACTCCAGCGCGACAGATCGGTGCCCTTGGGGAAGTACTGCCGCAGCAAACCGTTGGTGTTCTCGTTCGTGCCGCGCTGCCAGGGGCTGTGCGGGTCAGCGAAGTAGACCGGGGTGCCCGTCTCGACCCGGAACGCCACGTGGGCTGACAGGTCCTTGCCGCGGTCCCAGGTCAGCGAACGACGCACATGCTCGGGCATCGTGCTCATCGTCGCGACCAGCGCGTTCTTCATCGAGACCGCGCCGTAGCCGCCCAGGGGCGGCCCGTTCTTGACCGGGGCCACCAGGCCGTAGCCCTCCTCTCGGGGAAGATGGACGAGCATCGTGAACCTCGTGGTGCGTTCGACGACGGTGCCGATTGCCGAGCGCCCCAAGCCAATGATCAAGTCGCCTTCCCAGTGGCCGGGGACGGCGCGGTCCTCGACCTCGGCGCCGCTCGCTGGTCATCACCTCGGAGCTCACGTGCGCGCCGGGCCTGGCCCGCGCATGTGAGCGCGGCACTCGGAGCGCTCGTCCGGTCCGTAGGCAGGCGACCAGCTCGCGTTTGAGCGCACCCGGCTCTCGACGTAGAGGGCCTGGTAGATCGCCTCGTGGCTGATCCGCATGGATGCATCATCAGGGAAGTCGATCGGGAGGCGGTGGGCGATCTGCTCGGGGCTCCACGCCAGCGCCCATCGCCGCTCCTGCCGCCTGGGCTTGCTCCTGCCTTTCCACGGGGCCGGCGTTGGCCCTGCCACGGCGACGCCGTCAGGGCGGCGCACCTCCCCCGAGAGCCGTTTCTGCACGTAGTCCCGCAGTCCGGCGTTGGCCACGAGCTTGGCGGTCTTCGCTCGCCGAGCCACCAGCTCTGCCTTCCACTGCGCGACACCGGCGCGGTAGTCCAGCTTGCCACCTCGGGTGGCGGCATTGCGCCGCAGTTCTCGCGAGATCGTCGACGGGTCACGGCCCAGCGCGCGGGCGATCTGGCGCACGCCGAGATGCTGCGCCCTCATCAAGGCGATCTCCTCGCGCTCGGCGAATGACAGGTACCGGCCCGACGGCTGGTCCAGACTGATCGACGGCATGCCGCCACGGTCACGGAACCACCGCGACCCGACCGGCCCCGACACGCCAACCGCGACCCCAGCGTCCTCGCTGGTCATCCCCTGGGCGATCTTGACCCAGAACGCCCGCTCCATCTCCCGGCGAAACGGCGGCCGCCCCGGCGAACGCATCGCCGGGCGCCCCGTCTGAGTAACCATCCACTCCGGCTGACGCCCCATCAACACCTCCATGATCGAGCTGTTCCGACCACCGGTTGAGTCCAGGCAATTCGGGTCCTGGGCCTTCACCGACCGCGCCAGAGCCTCCGGCCTCGTCCCCTCCATGGGCAGCATCGCCGACTGCTTCGACAACGCCGTGATCGAGTCGTTCTGGTCCCGGATGCCGGTCGAACTTCTGGACCGCAAGCGCTGGCGGACACGGGTCGAGCTGGCCAACGCAATCTTCGAGTACCTCGAAATCTGGCACAACCGCAGGCGCCGCCACAGCGCCCTGGGATGGCTGACCCCGATAGAGTTTGAAACCCAAGACAAGATCACCGTGGCTTAGAGGCTTTCAGCTACGCCACTCCACCGAACCCGGGACATCCCACTCTGCGGTAAGGACTTGAGCCGCTTCTTCCCGGAGTCGTGCCCGTGCTGAGAGCCGGGCTGTCCGACGCTGATGCTCGAGGCAAGGTCCTTGCGCGGGGACACGAACAAGGGCCGGCTGGACTTCCCGGCGTTGAGCCGGCGCTCGCTGCCGTGGCGGCCGCTCACCCGGCGTACTTGGTCGCCTGTCGACATCCTCGCCGACGGGACGAGACGTTCCGGGCCTCACGGCGCTCCGGTAAGTGTTCACGGCATCTACCTCGAGATGTCGCTGGTCTGCGAAGGTCACGCGTGAGCCCTCGGGGCGGCGCAGGGCTCCCGCCGGTCGTGACCGGGACAGGAGGATGGCGATGACGAGCACCTCAGCCACCACGACGTTCACCAGTCGCACCACCAGCCGCTTCGGGCAGCGGTCTACGCGAGGCGGAAGCACTCGGCGGCGCAGGGTCGTCGCCTGCCTGAGCGCGCTCGCCGTCCTCGCCCTGCCCACCGGCGCCAGCGCCGGCCAGCACGAGCAGGAGCCCCTGCGGGTGGCGATCAACGGCTTCGAGAACAATCTGACACCGTTCAACGTCACCTTCGGCGCGTTCCCGAACACGCACGACCTCGTCAGCCTCGTCTACGACTCCCTGTTCTGGTCGCAGGTGAGGGAGGAACCCGAGCCGTGGCTGGCGGAGGAGGCGGACCCGAACGAGGACTTCACGCAGTGGACGGTGCGACTGCGCGACGGCGTGACCTGGCACGACGGCAAGCCGTTCACGGCTGAGGACGTGAAGTTCAGCTTCGACTACTACGCCAGCCAGGTCGGTGCGGCCGGCCGCTGGGGCCACCACGTCTACGACGTCCCCAAGTACAAGGCGAGCGAGGTTGTCGACGATCGAACCGTCCGGATCTCGTACGAGGTCCCCGCGCCGGCCTTCAAGATCATGCCTGGTGCCGACTTGCCGATCCTGCCGAAGCACGTGTGGGACGGCATCGCCGACCCCAAGACCCAGATCTCGGGACTGCCGATCGGGACCGGGCCGTTCAAGCTCGTGGAGATCGTGCCCGACCAGCTGTACCGGTTCGAGGCGAACGCGGGCTACTTCAAGGGCTCGCCCACGGTGAACAAGCTCGAGCTGCCCATCGTCAAGGACCCATCTGCTGCCTTCGCCGCGCTGCGGACGGGGGAGGTCGCATCAGTGGCGACGGCTGTGCCGCCGCAGCTGCTCGACCAGTTCTCGGGCAGCGACGAGCTCGCGGTCGCGAAGAGCACCAAGTACGAGTCGACGCAGATCTTCTTCAACGCGCTGAAGCCGCCGCTGCACGACCCGAAGCTACGCAAGGCGATCGCCATGGGCGTCGATCGCGCGGCGCTCGCTGAGACGGTCCTGCTCGGGCGCGCGCGGCCCGGCCGTCCGACGTTCCTCCACCCGGACTCGCCGTTCGCCATCCCTGCTTCTGAGCCGGGTGCCAAGCCGGACTTCAATCCCGCCGCCGCGGAGGAGCTGCTCGACGAGGCGGGCTACAAGCGCCGCCCCGGTGCAACTCGCGTGAGCCCGGACGGCGACCCCCTGCGGTTCTCTCTCCTCGTGTCGTCGTTCGCGCCTGAGGACATTCGGGCGGCGCAGTTGATCGCGCAGCAGCTAGCGCCTCTCGGGGTGACCTTGCGCGTCGAGGCGCTCGACCCCGCAACGCTGCGGCAGCGGCGCCAAACCGAGCCGGGAAAAATTCCTGGCTACGACGCTTACATCTCGTCGCTCGAGGCGCACACCCACGTCGACCCAGATGGGCTGTACTACTTCTTCCACTCGCCCGGCAAGAAGGGCTTCGGAGCCGGAATCAGCGGATACACCAACCGCGAATTCGACCAGCTCGTCGAGCAGGCGACGACGGCCGACCTCGACGAGCGTAAGGACCTGCTGGGCAGAGCACAGGAGATGCTCGCCGAGGAGGCGCCCGCGATCGCCCTCTGGTATCGCGATGGTGACTGGGCCTACCGCCCCGGCGCGTACGACGGCTGGGTCGCCGATCCCGGACAGGGAATCTTCACCAAGCGGTCCTTCCTCCCGGAGTACGTGCAGCAGGCGCGCGAGAGCCGGCGCAACGGCGGTGAAGGGCTGCCGGCCGCGGCGCGTGGGAGCGACATGTCCTCGGTCGCTCCGTGGCTGGTGGGAGTCGCAGCCGCACTGGTCGCCGCGATCGTCCTGCTGCGGCGGAGGCGCGCCGTCAGCGACGAGGACGAGTGAGCGGTGGCGCGCCACGCGGCACGCACCCTGCTGCAGTACGCCCTGGTGCTGGCCGCGGCGATCTGCGTGAACTTCGCCCTGCCGCGGCTCGCCCCGGGCGACGCCGTCGACTACCTCTTCCCGCCGGAGCAGACCGGGGCTCTCACTGCTGAGCAGCGCGCCCAGGTGCTCGCGGAGTTCGGGCTGGACGAGCCGCTGCCGACGCAGTTCGGTCGATACCTTGCGGGACTCGTCCGCGGGGACCTGCTGCTGTCGGTTCGGTACGGCCGGCCGGTAGCGGACCTGCTCGCAGAGAGGATCGGCTGGACGGTGCTGCTCGTCGGTGCCGCCCTGGTCCTGGCGACGCTGATCGGGACGCTGCTCGGCTTCCGCTCGGCCCGCCGGCGCGGCTCGGTCGGAGACGCGGGGGAGCTGTCGTCGGTCATGCTCGTCGACTCGATGCCGCCGTTCTTCATCGGCATGCTTCTCCTGCTCGTGTTCGCGGTCCAACTGCGATGGCTCCCGTCGTTCGGTGCCCAGCCGTCGGTCGCGGAGGACGGACTCGCGCTCGTGACCGAGGTGTTGAAGAGGCTCGTGTTGCCGCTCGTGACGCTGACGGTCGCATCCCTCGGGCCGATCTACCTCGTCGCCCGGTCCGCGCTGCTCACGGAGCTACGGGAGGACTACGTGCTGATGGCCGAGGCGAAGGGGCTCTCGGCGCGCATGGTGCGGCGTCATGCCGAGCGCAATGCGCTGCTCCCGGTGTCGACCGTGGTGCTCATCGGGGTCGGCACGATGACCGGCGGTGCCGTCGTCGTAGAGACCGTTTTCAGCTATCCCGGGCTTGGCCGTCTCATCTACGAGAGCGTGCTGGCCCGCGACTACCCCGTTCTGCAGGGCGCGTTCCTACTGCTCGTCCTGGGAGTCCTGGCGGCCAACCTCGTCAGCGACCTGCTCTACCCGCTGCTCGATCCCCGTTTACGCCGCCCCGTGAGCGAGCGCGGATGACCACTCAGCTGCCTCTCGTTCCCGACGCGGAGTCGACTCCAGCGGCAACCATCGCGGGCCCTCGGCCGGCGAGGTCACCAGGTCGCCGGCTCGGCGTCGCCGGAGCGGCGCTGCTCGCCCTGCTCGTCTCAGCCGCCGCTCTGGCGCCGCTGCTGTCGCGCCACCCACCGTCGACGGCGTCCGGGCGACCGTTCGAGCCGCCGAGCTGGCAGCACTGGCTCGGGACGAATGACATCGGGGAGGACCTCTTCGCGCAGCTCCTGCACGGCGCGCGGATCTCTCTCACGATCGCCCTGTTGCCCGCACTGGTCGCGGTCACCGTCGGGCTCGCGGTGGCCCTGGTCGCCGGCTACTGCCGGGGGGGCGTGGAGACCGTGCTCATGCGGATCGTCGACCTGACACTGTCGTTTCCGTTCCTCGTGCTCGTGATCGTGCTCGCCGCGTTCTTCGGGCGCGGGCTGCTAACCACGGTCGGCGTGATCGCCGCGGTGATGTGGGCGCGCCCGGCGCGCGTGCTGCGCTCACAGGTGATCAAGGCGCGAGAGTTCCAGCACGTCACGGCCGCGCTGGCAATGGGCGCCACCGGCTCGTGGGTCGTGACCCGGCACCTGCTCCCGCGCGTC
>JALYMU010000155.1 GCA_030773595.1 Actinomycetota bacterium
GGTTCGACCATCCACCAGGGCAACATCGGCTCGGCGGAGGACTGTGAGCGCGTCATCGCGGAGGTGCTCGAGCAGCACGGGCGTCTCGACATCCTCGTGAACAACGCCGGCATCACGGTGGACAAGACGGTTCGCAAGATGAGCGTGGACGACTGGGACCGGGTCGTGCAGGTGAACCTCTCCGGGGCGTTCTACCTGTCCCGCGCGATCCTCCAGCACATGCTCGACCGTGGCAGCGGCCGCATCATCAACATCAGCTCGATCATCGGCGAGTCCGGCAACATCGGTCAGGCGAACTACTCCGCCGCCAAGGCGGGATTGTTCGGCCTGACGATGAGCCTGGCGCAGGAGACCGCCCGCAAGGGCATCACCGTGAATTCCGTGGCCCCGGGCTACATCAGCACGGAGATGGTGGCGGCGGTCCCCAAGGAGGCATTGGACAAGGTCGTCGCCAAGATCCCAGTAGGCAGGCTCGGCGAGCCCGATGAGGTCGCGCGGGTGGTGGAGTTCCTGGCCGATCCCGACTCCGCCTTCATCACCGGTCAGGTCTACTCCGTCAACGGCGGGCAGTACATGTGACCAGCGGCGAGGATGGGGGCTCGGCGCGCGCCCGCGGGCGGAGCTCGCCGTACGACGTGTGGCGGAACCAGGTCGAGAACGCTGTCGACGCCGCCAGCCGCGCCGTCCCTGGCGGCGACCTCGTCGGCCAGTTCGACCCGGCGTCGTTCGGCGCCGCGATGGCACGGTTCGGGCAGCGGCTCGCGACCTCGCCGGTGAGGACGTCGACGGCGCTGACCCGCTACGCCACGGGGACGTTCCAGGCCGCCACCGCGGGGCTGCTGCGGGCGGTCGGGCAGCCGGTCGACGGGCCCGTCCCTCCGGAGGGCAGGGACAAGCGGTTCGGAGACCCGGCCTGGGAGCAGAACGCGTGGTACTTCACGCTGCGCCAGCAGCACCTGCTGCTCGAGCGGCTGGTCGGCGAGCTGCTGGACGCGGCGCAGCTCGACGCCACCCAGCGGACGAAGACGGAGTTCCTCATCCGTCAGCTGGTCGACGCGGCCGCACCGACGAACACGCTTCTCGGGAACCCCGCGGCCATCAAGAAGGCCTACGAGACCGGCGGGCTCAGCCTCCTGCGGGGCACGCGCAACTTCCTCACCGACCTGGCCACCAACGGCGGACGTCCTCGCCAGACCGTCTCAGGACAGTTCGAGGTCGGGCGCGACGTGGCCGCGACGCCGGGCAAGGTGGTGTTCCGCAACGAGATGATGGAGCTGTTGCAGTACTCCCCACAGACCGACGAGGTCCGGGAGATCCCGCTGCTGTTCAGCCCTCCGTGGATCAACAAGTACTACATGATGGACCTCGCCCCGAAGCGGAGCCTGGTCGAGTGGGCGGTCCAACACGGGCTCACGGTCTTCGCGATCAGCTACCGCAACCCCGACGAGTCGATGCGCGGCGTGCGCTTCGACGACTACCTCGTGTCGGGACCGCGGGCCGCCATCGACGTGATTCAGGAGATCACGGGCGCGGACGCAGTCAACGTCATCGGACTGTGCCTGGGCGGCACGCTCACCATGGCGACCCTCGCCTACCTCGCCACCGTCGCCGACCCACGCATCCGCACCGGGACGCTGTTGAACACGCTCGTCGACTTCTCCGAGCCGGGCGTGCTCGGGGTGTTCACCGACCGGTCCACCGTCGACCGGCTGGAGCGACGCATGGCGCGCACGGGCTTCCTTCCCGGGACCGACATGCGCGCGACGTTCGACCTGCTGCGCAGCAACGACCTCGTGTGGAACTACGTCGTCAACAACTGGCTTCTCGGCGAGGACCCCCCGGCCTTCGACCTGCTCGCGTGGAACGACGACTCCACCCGCATGCCCGCCGGCATGCACTCGTTCTACCTGCGGTCGTGCTACCTCGACAACGAGCTTGCCCGTGGTGTCATGGAGCTCGCCGGGGTGCGGCTCGACCTCGGCGCCGTGGCGGAGGACCTCTACTTCGTCGCGGCCGAACAGGACCACATCGCCCCCTGGCGGTCGGTCTACAAGGGCTCGCTCCTGCCGAAGGGCGACGTCCGCTTCGTGCTCTCCAACTCGGGCCACATCGCCGGGGTGGTCAACCCGCCGAATCCCAAGTCCAAGCACTGGGTCCTCGACGAGGGCGAGCTACCCCGCGACCCGGACGTGTGGCGCACGCAGGCCACGGAACGACGGGCGAGCTGGTGGGAGGACTGGACGCCGTGGATCTCCGAGCGGTCGGGGGAGCTGCGCCAGCCGCCGCCGATGGGCAGCACCGAACATCCCGTCCTGGGCGATGCGCCTGGGACCTATGTCTACGACCGGTAGCCGGAGCCGCACCAATCTTCACCGCTCGGGAGGCACGAAGCTGCGGTAGACGCCCAGCATCGCCTGGCGCTGCTCCTCCGTGAGCCGCGGGTCGGTGCGGATGGCCTGCTCGGTGGAGCAGACGTGCGGTACGCCGGCATCGTCCCCTGCGGAGTGGTCGCTTCCTGACGTCAGGTCCCCCGTGGCGGGAGAACGCGCCGTGGACCCGGGCGCGTCACGCCCACGGTCGCCCGGAAGAAGTCCTGCCTCGGCCAGCAGCTCGTCCGGTGGCACGTTCAACGCGTGCGCGATGGCGCTGAGGACGCGTACCGACGGTTGGTGGAGGCCCCGCTCGATCTGGCTCAGGTAGGCGTTCGACACCTGCGTCATGGTCGCCATCTCCCGCAGCGAGAGGTCCGCGATGCGCCGCTGAGCCCGGATGAAGGCCCCGAGCGCCTGCGCGTGCGACTTCCACTGCTGGTTGGCGTCCATGGTGTGGTCACGATAGTGCGCGCTCGGACCGCGACGGTGGCGCGCGTGCTGGCCACCACCGTCCGGAGGAAAAGGAGCAGGAGGGCCGTCGTCCCTCCCGACCCTCGTTCGCGGTCCGGGAGGCGCGACGCCGGTGCAGTCCCCGCTTGACGAACTGAGCGAAGTGCGTACTATTTCAATCGTAGGCAACGACACCCCCGAGGAGAGCATCGTGACCACCCCCCAGGACCAGTACCGGGACCTCGTGCAGCAGAGCCAGCAGGCGATGCAGAGCGCGGTCGAGACGTGGACCAGGACGGTGCAGGACACCGTCACGTCCCTGCCGACCAACCCCACGCAGGTGGACCCCGGCCAGGTCGTCGACCAGGTCTTCGACTTCGCCGAGCGCATGCTCGAGATGCAGCGTGACTTCACCAAGAACCTGCTGCAGAGCTCCGCGGCCCTCTCGCAGAGCGTCACGCGGCAGAGCGGCCAGGACTCCGAGTCGTCGCAAAGCGCCTGACAACGGTTCGCAGGGCACGCCGGAACGCACACGAGACGGAAAGAGGACGACGCGCATGACACCACAGCCGCTGCCATGGTTGACGCCCCGTGAGGCCACGAAGGCGTTCGTGGCACTGCCGACCGGCCTGGTCCGCACCGTCGGAGCATCGGGCATCGTGCTCCTCCGCGTCGGCGAAGCCGCGACCTTGGCTGCAGCTGCGGGGATGCGCGCCGTCCTCGACCTGACGCGGGCGCCGCTGGCTACGGCGCCCGGCCGGCCGCCGGTGAGCGAGGACGCGACGGATACCGTCGCCGCCCCCGCTCCGGTCGGCGCCCCGGCGTCGGACGAGGACCGGCCCCACCCTGAGCAGTCAGCGCCCTCGGACGAGTCGGTCCCCGTCGACCACTCGGGCTTCGTCGCCGACGCGACCGCCGCCGCCGCCGCCCAGAGTGCCACCAGCGGCTCGGAGCGGCCAGGTGAGACCGCGGCGCAGGATGCCGTCGCGGAGCCACCCGTCCCGCTCTGGGACCAGCTGACCGTGGCCAGCATCCGAGGACGTCTGCGCACGCTCCGCGTCGAGGAGCTGCACACACTGCTGGCATACGAGGCGGCGCACTCGGCCCGGCCGCAGGTGGTCTCGATGCTGGAGAACCGGATCGCGCGCGTCGAGAGCCCGGGCGCTTCCGACAGCGATGACGACGCCGTCGACAGCGATGTGTGACCGATTTGCGCCACAACGTCAACATGGACGCATAGTCTCCGAAGGGAACGCCCGATGACGGAGGTCTCCACCCAGACCGGCGCTCGCGCAGCCGAGGTGCTGGCGCCGGAGTCCGACCTGTTCGCCGACCCCGACGTGGCTCAGTTCGGCCGCGCGGTCACCGCGGCGGCTCAGGGAGCACTGCGCAACCCAGCCGCCGTGGCTTCGGCCGCGGCACAGCTGGGCTGGGACGCCGCCCGCATCCCCGCCACGGCTTACGCGCGCTGGCTCGGGGCCGACGTACCGGCCGCGGTGCCGACCACCGGCAAGGACCGCCGTTTCGCCGACCCGGCGTGGACGCAGAACCCCGCCTTCTACGCGGTGCACCAGTCCTACGAGGCGCTCGCGCGGTTCTCCCGCGCCGTCGTCGACTCCGCGGGGCTGGACCGGCGTACCGGCGACAAGGCCCGCCTCGCCCTGAACCTGGCCCTCGACGCTGCCGCGCCGACGAACTTCCTGCTGACGAACCCGGCTGCCCTGACCCGGGCGCAACAGACGGCGGGCGCCAGCGTGCTGCGCGGTGCGGCGAACTTCGTCGACGACCTCGTGAACAACGGGGGACGGCCGCGTCAGGTCGACACGCGCCCATTCACGGTGGGGGGCAACCTCGCCGCCACGCCGGCGAAGGTCGTCTTCCGCAACGACCTGATGGAGCTCCTGCAGTACGAGCCCCAGACGCCGCAGGTTCACGCCACGCCGCTGTTGTGCAGCCCGCCGTGGATCAACAAGTACTACGTGATGGATCTCGCACCGGGGCGCAGCTTCATCGAGTGGGCGGTCCGCCACGGCCGCACGGTCTTCGCGATCAGCTACCGCAACCCCGCGGTCGGCATGTCGCGGATCACGATGGACGACTACCTGGTCCACGGCCCCCACCAGGCCCTGGACGTGGTCCAGCAGATCACGGGAGCCGAGACGATCGACATCGTGGGCCTCTGCCTCGGGGGCGCGCTCACCGCGATCGCCGCCGCGCACCTCGCGCAGAGCGGTGACACCCGTGTCGGCAACCTCACGCTGCTGAACACGCTGCTCGACTACTCCGACCCGGGAGCCATGGGCGCCTTCACCGACATCGAGACCGTCGAGCGGCTCGAGAAGCGGATGCAGCGCGAGGGGCACCTGCGCGGGGAGTCCATGGCCGGCACGTTCGACGCGCTGCGGTCCAACGATCTGATCTTCAACTACGTCGTGTCGAACTGGCTGATGGGTGAGAAGCCGCCGGCGTTCGACATCCTCGCGTGGAACGCGGACAGCACGCGCATGCCGGCGGCGATGCACTCGTTCTACCTTCGCAACTTCTACGTCCAAAACCGCCTGGCCAAGGGTGCGCTCGAGATCGCCGGCGTGCGCATCGACCTGTCGAGCATCCGCGGCGACGCGTACTACGTGGGCGCCGAGAACGACCACATCGTCCCGTGGCGGTCCGCCTACGCGAGCGCGCAGCTTCTGGGCGCCGACACGCGGTTCGTGCTCAGCAGCGGCGGTCACATCGCCGGGATCGTCAACCCGCCCAACCCCAAGGCGTGGTACGTCGCGGGCGACGGCCTGCCCGCGGATGCCGGCGAGTGGCGGCGCAGCGCGCAGAAGGTGTCCGGCTCGTGGTGGGAGGACTGGGCTCGCTGGTCGTCCGAGCGCGCCGGCGAGCTCGTGGAGCCGCCGCCCATGGGCAGCACCGCGTACCCGGTCCGGTACGACGGCCCGGGCGAGTACGTCCACACCTGACACGCCGGACGGCGCGCAGCTCCGAGGACGGCCACCAGGGGACGGTCGTCGGCGGACAGCACTGAATTCCCCTGCCGCAGCACGACAGACGACAAGCGGCGAGGACGCCGGCCGGTTCCGGGGCTCCTCGCCGCGGTGAGGAAGCAGCTCGAATGGCTCGCTACAGCGTGTCCAAGGCCGTCGTCACCGGTGCCGCCCGTGGCCTCGGTGCCGCCATCGCCGAACGCCTTGCCCATGAAGGGCTCTCCGTCGCCATCCTCGACATCAACGAGGTAGGCGCGAAGGAGACCGCGGATGCGCTCTCGGCGTCCACGGGCTCACGCGTCGTCGGTCTCGGCTGCGACGTCACCGACCGGGAGCACGTCGACGAGACGTTCCGCGCCGCTGCGGATGCCCTGGGCGGAATCGACACGCTCGTAGGCAACGCGGGCATCACGCGGGACCGCATGTTCCACAAGATGTCCGACGCCGAGTGGGACTCCGTGATCTCGGTGAACCTCAGCGGGGTGTTCGCCTCCTTGCGCGCGGCGTCGCCCTGGCTGCGCGCGGAGGGACCCGGACGAGTCGTGCTCATCTCCTCGGTGGTGGCGAAGACGGGGAACCTCGGGCAGATGAACTACATCGCGGCGAAAGCCGGCGTCGTCGGTCTCGTCCGGAGCGCGGCGGTGGAGCTCGCGCGGTTTGGCACCACGGTCAACGGCATCCGGCCCGGCTTCATCGAGAGCCCGATGACGGCGGCGATGCCGAAGGAGGCCTACGACGCGCTGATGACGTCGAACCTGCTCGGCCGGGCGGGGCTGCCGGAGGACATCGCCGGAGGCGTCGCCTACCTCTGCAGCGACGACGCGTCCTTCGTCACCGGGCACATCCTCGACATCAACGGCGGCAAGGCGTTCTGAGCGCACCGGACGGCGACCCGCGACGTGCCGGGCCGCCGTCCGTCCGCGTCTCACTGCCAGCGGCCGCGCGCGTACTGCTCCGGCCACGCCACCTCGTCCCCGAGCACGCTTGCTGCCCGGAGCGGCCACGACGGGTCGCGCAGCAGCGCCCGGGCGAGCATGACCGCGTCGGCGGATCCGGACGTGAGCACCTCCTCGGCCTGCTCCGGCTCGGTGATCAGCCCCACCGCTGCCACCGACAGGCCGCTCCCCGCGCGGACGGCGCGAGCGAACGGCACCTGGTAGCCCGGTCCGACCGTGATGCGCGCGTCCGGCACGAGGCCGCCGCTCGACACGTCGACCAGGTCGAGTCCGTGCGCTGCCAGCCGACGCGCCACCTCCACGGTCTCCTCGACCGACCACCCACCGTCCGCCCAGTCCGTCGCGGAGAACCGCACGAACACCGGCTTGTCCTCCGGCCACACCGCACGGACGGCGTCGACCACCTCAACGAGGAACCTGCTGCGGCGGTCGAGGTCCCGCCGTACTCGTCCCCGCGCTGGTTCGACAGCGGGGAGAGGAACTCGTGGAGGAGGTAGCCGTGCGCCGCGTGAATCTCGACGACCTCGAAGCCGGCGGCGAGCGCCCGCTGGGCGGCATCCGCGAAGGCCCGCACCAGCCCGCGAATGTCCTCGGTGGCAAGCTCCTTCGGCGTCGGCCAGTCCCCGAACGCCACCGGCGACGGCGCGACGGTCTGCCAGCCACCGTCGGCCGGCTCGACGTACCCGTGCCCCTCCCACGGTCGCTGCGTCGAGGCCTTGCGCCCCGCGTGAGCGAGCTGGATGCCCGGGACCGCCCCCTGCTCGCGGACGAATGCGGTGATCCGCTCGTACGCCGATGCCTGCTCGTCGTTCCAGATGCCGGCGTCCGCGGGCGAGATCCGGCCCTCCGGCACGACGGCGGTCGCCTCGGCCAGGACCAGCCCCGCACCGCCGCGCGCCAGGGAGCCGAGGTGCACGAGGTGCCAGTCGGCCGGGAAGCCGTCGACCGAGGAGTACTGGCACATCGGCGCCACCCACGCGCGGTTGCGGAAAGTGGTGCCCCGGAGCGTCAGCGGCGTGAAGAGTCGGCTCATGCCGGTGGCAACCGGGCGGCCACGTCGCCCCATTCCGGGGGAGCCTCTCCGACACCACGGCAACGCAAGGGAGCCCACGACCCGTGACGGGTCGTGGGCTCGCCCTCGAGCGACGCGGAGGTCAGTCCCGCGGGTGCGCCTTCCGCACGGTGCTCACCCGGACGTAGTCGAACTCCGCCGTGAACTCGGCGTCACCCGGCTCCCCCATGGAGACCAGGCCGATGTCAGCAGTGCGGCCAAGGGAGTGGGTCCACGTGCCCCCGCGCACCCAGTTGACGCCGTCCTGGCTGGTGTAGGCCGTGTAGCTCTCGGTGTCACCGCCAGCCTCGCGGACCTCCCGACCGTGCAACCGGTGCACGACGATGCGCAGGTAGGTCCACTCCTCCGACGGAGGGCCGACGACCGTGTTGCCGTAGCGGTTCCAGCCCTCGGGGACCGGGTTCAGCTCCTTCGCGAACTCCGTCTGGCGCGTCTCCCAGATCGAGGCGTTCACGAGCTTGATGAAGTTGTCGTCGTCGCCGTAGACCACGAGGCCTGCCTGGGCGTAGTTGAAGCAGCAGCCCTCGTCCGGAACGTCGACGCGGACCTTCGTCTCCACCATGAAGTCGCCTCGCGGCGCGCCCCGCAGAAGCACGGAGGCGTTGTTGCTGTCGACGTACAGGTCTGCCTTCTGCATGTCGAAGCGGAAGACCCCGTCCTCGACGCCGTACGTCGACGCGTCCGGCTCGCGGACCCACGACCAGTCGCCGTCGACGGAGTCGCCGCTGAAGCCGTCGGAGTACTCCGCCAGCGGTCGCCCGGGCCCGTCGTCCCGCGCGAGCTTCGTGCGGTATCGCGTGCGGTCACCTTCCTGGGCGGCAGGCGCCGGCATCTTCTCGTCCGACGCCCACAGACCGCCTCGGACGGTCGGCCACCCGTCGACCCAGTCGATCGGGTCGAGGAGCGCGGGCCGCTTGGTGAAGCCCGGCTCGGTCTCGAAGAACGGGTCGGCCTGGTCGACCGCGTGGTAGATCGTCCACCACTGGCCGCTCGCGTCCTGGAACACCGTGTTGTGACCGGTGCCGACCCAGCGGTTGCCGTTCATGCTGATGACCGGCGTGCCGCCCACCTGGGTGTCGAGCAGGCTGTGGCCCTCGCGGTCGACGAACGGACCGAGCGGGCTGGTGGAGCGGCCGGCGAAGACGCTGTAGCCGGTCAACGCGCCGTTGCAGCAGTTCGTCGCCGAGACGAAGAGGTAGTAGTAGCCGTTGCGGTAAACGACGTTGCTGCCCTCGTAGCGGTTCGCGATCGTGATCAGCGTCTGCTGCTCGCCGATCGTCGCGCCCGCCTCAGTCAGCGTCAGCGTGGTGCCGAAGATGCCGCCGTAGTAGCTGCCGTAGTAGAGGTAGCTCGAGGTCCCGATCGCGTCACCGAGGACGTCCGGGTCGTAGGTCCAGAAGAAGTTGCAGCCCGCGCCACCACGCCGGGGATCGACGACCGGCTCGTCGCTAAAGGTCCACGGCCCCGTCGGGCTGTCGCTGACCGCGACGCCGATCGCGTTGTCGTAGGGGCAGTTCGCCTCGCCACTGACGGACTCGTCGGTGTTCGTGACGCCAACGAACATGTAGTACTGCTCGTAGGTGTCGGACCACACGACCTCGGGCGCCCACAGTGCGGCGCCCTCCTCGGCCCACGACGGCAGCTCGGAGAAGGCATCGCCCACGTAGGTCCAGTTCACCAGGTCCGTCGAGCGCATCTGCGGGACGCGGTGGAAGACCAGGTCGCCCTCGGCGTCGAGGTCCTCGTCGTTCAGCGGGTCGGTGGTGCAGTACATGTACCAGTACGGGTCACCAGGCTCCTGGCCGCG